>JAHWLC010000059.1 GCA_019347585.1 Actinomycetota bacterium
GATGACCGCCAACTCGATCTCCGGCGCCCCCTTCTCCTCGCGGGGCGAAGCCAAAGAGATAGTCTTCGTCCGACATGCCGAGTCGGCGGCCAATGCGGAGGGGGGTTGGAACGGCCGTTCCGACGGCCCGCTCAGCGACAGCGGCCGCATCAGCCTCGGTCCTCTAGCCCGGCGTCTCGCCTCCTGGGAGTTCGATGTCGTGATCAGCTCGCCGCTGGGGAGGGCGATGGAGACGGCACGCAGCTTCGCCGCCGAAGTGGTCGCCGACGAGAGATTCACCGAGATCGACCTGGGGGCATGGGAGGGGATGGCCTTCGCCGACGTCGAGGAGAGACATGGCGAGGAGTTGGCCGAGGCGGTCTCGGTCCGCAACATCCCTCTCGGCACCACCGGGGAGAGCCTCGACGATGCCGCGAGGCGCGCCCACGACGCCGTCGACGAGCTGTTCGGCAGGCTGGCACCCGGCCAGAGGGCGGCGGTGGTCACCCACGGCGGGTTCCTGCAATCGGTCCTGCAGCGGCACCTGGCCGGACGGGAGCGCAGGGCCCACGCTTTCGTTGCCAACACCGCCATCACCAGGGTTCTCCATCAGTTCGGGCGGCCCCGGCTGGTCACCTTCAACGACACCGGGCATCTCGGGCCCAGGCCACCGCTCGTGGACTCCTACCTCGTAGGGGGGCAGCCGGTGCTGGCCTTGATCCGGCACGGGCGCACCCGGGCCAATCTGGAGCGACGCTGGCAGGGGCACGGTGATTGGGACCTGGACGAGGTTGGGGTGGCCCAGGCCGAGGCACTGCGCGATTGGTACGGAGTGGTGGAGACCGTGTACTCGTCGCCGCTGAAGCGGGCCTGGTCCACCGCGGAAAGGATCGCCAAGGACGGCATGACCGCGGTGGCCGATCTCCGCGAGATCAACATGGGGAGATGGGAAGGCCTGACCACAGACGAGATCATCGAAGGCTGGCCGGGCGCCATGGAGCAGATCTACCGCGAGGGGGTCGACTTGCGACGCGGCGAGATCGGGGAGAGCTGGGGCGAGCTCAGCGCCCGGTTCACCTCGGCGTTGTCCGGGTTGGACTTTTCCGACACCGACCCGAGCGCCGTCGTCTCTCACGGCGGCGCCATCCGCTCCTATGTCTCCTCGCTCACCGCCACCACCGACACCCACGCCGAGTCCTTGTACACACCGGCGAACACCTCGGTGACCCATGTCGCACTCCTCGACCGGGGCCCGGAGATCCTCGACTACGCAGTCGCGCCGCATCTCGAGTCGATCCAATAGCGTCTCATCGCGGTGCTCGACTACGACTCTCCCCGCTACGCCCGGATCAACCGCTGGGATCCCTCTCACCTGGACAGAATCGATCGGCTGCTCGACCTCGAGCCCGGTGACCGGGTCCTGGAGGTCGGTTGCGGCCGTGGCCACCTCACCCGCCGGCTGGCCGGCCGGGGCATCGACGTGACGGGGATCGATGTCAATCCCAACGCCGCCGAGCTCGCAGGCAGCGACCGGGTGCTCACGATGAGGGCGCAGTCCCTCGACTTCGAAGGCTCCAGCTTCGACTACCTGATCTCCATCCATGCCCTGGAGCACATCGCCGAATTGGGGGAAGCGCTCGCCGAGATGGCGCGGGTGCTCAGACCGGGGGGGAGCGCCCTCCACATCTACCCGGCGGAGCCGATCAAGGGGCTGTACGCCATCCCCACCTCGATCATCCTCCACGGCACCCCGTTCAAGGCGACCGAGGTCCACTGCCACCGGCTGTGGCCGGCCAAGCTGCGGCGGATGATGTCTCCGCTGGGGCTCACCGAGGCGAGCCACGAGTTCAACCTCTTCAGGTCCCCGCAGTTCGTCTCGGTCTTCGAGAAGACCGGCTAGGGCGCTTGTTCACCTGCCAGACCTGCGGTGAGAGCTTCTCGGTCCGAAAGGACATCCTGGAGCGGTACCCGGGATGGACCCCCCGCCAGTGCATGGAGTGCCGGGAGGACGGCACGATCGCCCGGGGCGGGGAGCAGAGCGCACGGGCCGCCGGCCAGCCGAAGCCCTCCGCCTCCAAACGACGCGACATGAGCCTCGGTGAGGTGCTCTCCAGTTTCATCGCCGGGCCCAAGACCGGGGTCTTCACCGACGGAGCCTCCGAGGGGAACCCGGGGCCGGGCGGATGGGGAGCGGTGCTCGTCGTCGACGACGAGATCATCGCCGAGGACCACGGGTCCGAGGCGCACACCACCAATAACCGAATGGAGCTGACCGCCATGGTGGCGGGCCTGCGCATGGTGCCCCCCGAGGCGGAGATCGACGTCTACACCGATTCCCAGCTGGTGGTGAACATCCTCACCCAGTGGGCGGAGGGGTGGAAGGAGCGGGGTTGGCGGAAGAAGTCCTCCGGCGCGATCGCCAACCTGGAGCTGGTCAAAGAGGCGTATGAGCTCTACCGGCGGCGCCCCAAGACGACGATCCACTGGATCCCGGCGCACAGCGGCAACCGCTGGAACGAGTACGCCGACGCCCTGGCCACCGCCTACCGGCGCTCGGAGCGCTGACCGGTTGGAGGTCACACTGCAATACCTCGCAGAGTGGTCGACGCACACCACCTCCTCGCCCCTGTACAGCCATTTCGCCGGGGTGATCGCCGGTGACGAAGCGCTCTTGCGGGTGATCAACCGTATCGAGCACCGGCCCCCACCCAATGTGCTCCTCGCCGGGGTGCACTACCTCCTGATGAGGAACCCGGACCACCCGCTCGCCGGGTTCTACCCGAGTCTGAGCGAGCGCCCCCGCCCGGTCGAGGAGGTCGATGAGGTCTTCACCGGGTTCGTCCTCGAGCACGAGGAGGAGCTGGTGGCGCTGGGTCGGGAGCGGCACACCCAGACCAACGAAGCGCGGCGGTGCACGGCCCTGCTCCCGGCGATATGGGCCGGGGAGCACCAATCGTTCCACCTCGTCGACATCGGCACCAGTGCCGGGCTCAACCTCGCCCTGGACCGTTACCACTACCGGCGGGACGAGATCGAGTGGGGCCCCGAGTCCCCGGTTCGCCTCCACGCCGCCCTGCGCGGGGCGGAGCCTGCTCCCCGCACCATCGAGGTGCTCTCCCGGACCGGGCTCGACCTCCACCCGGTCGACACCGGCGACCCGGAAGACCGCGCCTGGCTGGAGGCTCTGGTGTGGCCGGAGGCTTCAGAGCGCCGACGCCGGCTGCGCAATGCTGTGGAGATCGCCGCCGGTCTTACCATCGAGCTGGTCGCCGGCAACGCCCTGGAGACCCTTCCTCGGGTGCTCGACGGGCTGCCGGCCGGCGAGCCGGCGGTGGTGATGAACTCCTTCGCCTTCAACCAGCTCAGCCCGGAGCAGAGGACGGGTGTCGAGGAGATCGTGCATGGGGGCAGGGCAAGGCGTCCGGTGCAACGGGTGTGGCTGGAGTTCAGCGGTCTGGGAGGGGAGGGAGCCGAGCTGAGGACCGACCCAGGCGCGCGATGGGTGACGCTGGGCAGGGCCCATCACCATGGGGAGTGGCTGGAACTCTACGCCCGGCCGTAGACGGGGAGGAGAGTCCCGTTCATGACCCCTGACTGCTCGGTGAGCAGGAAATGGGCCACGGCCGCGATCTCGTCGGGTGTGGGCCAGTTGACGTAGTCGGCGTAGGGGAGGGAGGCCCTGGTCGCCGGGGTGTCGATCACCGAGGGCATGAGCACGTTGGCCGTCACACCGGTGCCGTCCAGCTCCTCGGCCACCGTCTTGCCCAGGGCCACCACCCCGGCCTTGGCGATGTTGAACGCCGCCTGGCCCTGGGGGTAGTCGACGGCGCCTCTGCTCCCCACCAGCACGATTCGCCCCCACCCCGCCTCCTTGAGATGAGGCACCGCGGCTCTCACTGCGTAGAACGCCGAGCGCAGGTTGAGGTCGAGCATCCGCTCGAATCGGACGTCGTCGGTCTCCTCCACGTCCCGACCCCCGGCCCAACCTCCAACGAGCGCGCAGAGCCCGTGGATGTCCCCCCAGCGGGCGGCAACCCCCTTCACGTAGGTGTTGACCGCCTCGGCGTTGGTGCAGTCGACCCGGGTCAGGGTGAGCCGCTCCTCGTCGACCTCGAACTCCGACTCGAAGGCGGTCGCCTCGTCGGGGAGCAGGTAGGTCGCCGCGATGCGGTAGTCCTCAGCCATGAGCCGGCGGACAAGGGCCGTGCCCAGACCGCCGGTCCCACCGGTGATGACAACAGTTCTGGTCAACGCAGATCCTCGTTGCGGTGGGCTCAATATAGGACGAGGAGGCGCGGGCTCGCTTCCATCCCGGCTCAGCCGAGGGCATGGTCGAGCCAGGCCCCGCGCCGGTGCCTTCGGGCCGAGGCCAGGTCTGAAGGGGTGTCGACGTCATGGGCCAGCCCGCAGGTGACCACCACCCGAGGGGACGCCAGCCGGGGCAGATGACGGTGAAAGCTCGCTTTTCCGTAGCTGAAGGTCATCTGCCCTCGGCTCCCCAACGCCGAGGTCCCTCCATCCGCCGACGGCGCGATCGGGTGCTGGCCCTGGACCAGGGGGCGGGCCAGAGCTTCGACGTCGCTGGCCTGGAGCAGGGGCAGATCTGCGTGGAGGACGAGCCAGTCGCTCCCGCTGGCCCCGGCCCAGGAGACCCCGGCCTCGGCGGCGGCGCTCAGCCCCTGGCCCGGATCGGCCACCGTGGGCAGCCCCCTCAGGGCCGCCCACTCGGCCACGCCGACCGAATCGGTGACCACGACCGGGAGCAGCCCGACGGTCTCCACCGTGGCCAGCACACGCTCGGCCATGGCGCGGACGAGGAACTCCCGAGCCGCGGGATCGAGGGCCCCGGCCAGCCTCTCCTTGCCGGTCTCGAACGACTTGACGGGGACCACGGCCACGATCGGCCCCCCTCCCGCGGTCGGGGTCAGGGGACCACCAGGACGGGGATGTCGGCGAGATGGGTGAGACGGTCGGCCACCGATCCGAGGATCACGCGTTCGGCGAGGTTGGCCCCCCGTCTCCCGATGACGATCAGATCGGCCCCCCAGTCATCGGCCAGGGCGAGGATACGGGTCGACGGGTCACCGACATCCTCGATGGTCTCGTGTTCGATACCTTCGAGATCGAGATGGTCGACCACCTCGGCGAGGATCTTCTGTTGCCCCTCGACGAGCGCGGTCGACATCGCCTCGGGAGTGGGTGGCGCCCCACCGATGCCCCACCAGCCCTCGGGGGGCCTGACCACGGTAGCCAACAGCAGTCTCGCCCCCCGAATGCGGGCCAGGGCGGCTCCGCGCTCGGCGGCGCGGCGGCTGCCCGCCGACCCGTCCACTCCGACGAGGATCGTCTCGATATTCCAGTCCATCCGTTTCCCTTCTCCGGGTCGAGCCTAGAGCAGCGCCTGGAGCAGGTGGCCGGCCGCCAGTCCATAGGCCCCGGCGACCAGGTCGTCGAGCATCACCCCCGCTGATCCGGCGAGGCGATCGGCGGCGCCAACCCCCGGCACCTTGAAGATGTCGGCGACCCGAAAAACGAGGAACGCGACTACTGCGGCCCCGACGCCGAGACCGGCCACGGCGAGCATCGTCCCCGCCGCCTCGTCGATCACGATCCACCCGGCGTCACCCTCCTCGGCGAAGAGCTCCCGAACCGGCCAAAAGCCGACGAGTGCCACCACGGCGGCGGCCGTGAGTTGCAGCTCCCAGCCCCATCGGGCCCCGATGCCCAGGGCAAGCGGAAAGGTGAGGGCGCCGGCCACCGTGCCGGAGCCGTTGTGGCTGCCCCGGAACCCGCCCAGGATGAGGCCGGTGCCGAACCAGGAGGCGAGGAGTCGGGTCATTCGGGGCGAGCCTAGAGCTAGCGCCCCGCCCCACAACGTTTGCCGGGCTCAGAGCGGCCAATCGCCGCCCCCAGCTGCGTCCTCGGCCTCGACGCACGCTCCGAGTGCGCCTTCGTCCTGCGTCCTTGCTGGATGACGACGCTGGCTCGCTCTGACCCTCGCCAACGCCATGAGGCAGGGCGCTGTGGCGGCCGACCCGGGTTGCGATACGCTGGAAGCATGGAACCTGCATCACACATCTGGAGCGACGGGGAGCTCGTCGATTGGGACCAGGCCACGGTGCATTTCCTCTCTCATGCTCTCCAGTACGGGACTGGCGTCTTCGAGGGGATCCGGGCTTACGACACCCCGGAGGGGCCGGCGGTATTCCGGCTTCACGACCACATGGCGCGTCTCGACGCCTCGGCCCGCGCCTACGGGTTCCCGGTGAGATGGAGCGTCGCCGAGCTGGCGGAGGCGACGGTGGATCTGCTCCGCGCCACCGAGCTGGAGTCCGCGTACATACGCCCCCAGATCTTCTACGGCCTGGGCACCGTCGGCCTCGACCCCAGCCCGAACAAGCTGCACACCATGATCGCGGCCTTCTCCTTCGGCGCCTATCTGGGGGAGACCGGGATCCGCAAGGGGATCACGGCCATGGTCTCCAGCTGGCGGCGCATCTCCCATACCTCGCTCATCCCGACGGCCAAGGGCTCCGGGGGGTACCTGAACTCGATGCTGGCCAAGCAGGAGGCGCTTCGGGCCGGCTACGACGAGGCCATCCTCCTCAACGACGGCGGCACCCTCTCCGAGGGGAGCGGGATGAACCTGTTCCTGGTCTCCGATGGCGTGGTGCTGACTCCGCCGGTCTCCTCGGGGATCCTGGAGGGGATCACCCGGAACACCATCATCGAGCTCCTGACCGGGGAAGGCGTCGAGGTGCGCCAGGTCGACCTGGCCCGAGGCAGCCTCTACATCTCCGACGAGATCTTCCTCACGGGCACCGCGGCCGAGGTGAC
>JAHWLC010000005.1:0-3607 GCA_019347585.1 Actinomycetota bacterium
TGGGGGTGCCGGTTCGGATCGAGACCGACGTCAACGCGGCCGCCCTCGGCGAGGGAAGCTGGGGGGCCGCCAGCGGGCTCAGCGACTTCGTCTATCTGACGGTGGGACCGGGATCGGCGGCGGGGCCGTGGCGGGCGGCGAGCTCGTGGGTGGGACCGGTCATCCCGAGATGGGTCACATAGCGGTGCGCCACATCGGCGGGGACGAGTATCGGGGGCGCTGCCCCTATCACGGCGACTGCCTGGAAGGGATGGCATCGGGCCCCGCCCTCCAGGATCGATTCGGCCCCTGGGAGGGCTGGGGACCCGAAGTCGTCGAGCTGGCGGCCGACTATGTCGCCCAGGGCCTCCGGGCCATCGTCTACCTGCTGGCTCCACAGGTGGTGATCGTGGGCGGGGGCGTCTCCTCCCTGGAAGGATTCCATCAGCGTCTCGATCGCTCCTTGAGTGACGAGCTCGCCGGCTATCCGGGTCTCGGGGACCATGAGGAAGGCTTCGTGCTCGCTCCCGGATTGGGAGAGCTGTCCGCTCTCGCCGGGTGCCTTCTGGTGGCGCGGAGGGCGGGATAACCGGATGGGCACGCCTCGGCTTCACATCCGCCCCGGCAATCCCGACTTCCTCGACCTGCCCTGGGAGGAGCCGATCTCCGACTGGGATCACCGGCGACTCGTCGAGATGCCCACCGGAATCCATCGCCACCCCGTGGTCTTCGTCGCCTACGAAGAGGGGGTATTCGCGGTCAAGGAGCTACCGGCCTCGCTGGCAGAGAACGAGTTCGAGGTCCTCTCCACCCTCGAGGGGTTCACCACACGGGCCGCCGAGCCGGCCGGTCTCATGGAGCGGGTATGGGTCGACGCCCACAGCGAGCAGGCGGCTGCGGTCATCACTCGCTACGTCCGATATGCGTTTCCCTATCGGACCGTGGTCTCCGGACCCGGCTTCGGGCGCCGTCGGACCCAGATGCTGGACGCGGTGGCCGGCTTGCTGGTGGAGCTGCACCTCGCCGGCTGTTACTGGGGCGATTGCTCCCTCTCCAACGTGCTCTACCGCTACGACGCCGGGGCCATGGAGGCGATCATGATCGACGGGGAGACCTCCACCATCCATCCCAGCCTCAGCGACGGCCAGCGCCGGGCGGACATCGAGATAATGACCGAGAACGTCGCCGGCGAGATGGCCGACCTCGCCGCCATGGTCGGGAGCGACATCGATCGGGCCGACCTGGCCCTCGGGGAGGACATCGCCCGCCGCTACGAAGGGCTGTGGGCCGAGGTCACCGAGCCGCTGGTGATCGGCCGGGACCAGTCCTATCAGATCCGGGAGCGGATCGACCGCCTCCACGATCTGGGTTTCGCCACCGAAGATCTGGTACTCGAGCCGACCGGGGACGGCAACCGGGTGCGTATGCGGCTCAGCGTGGTGGGCCGCACCTTCCACTCCGACCGTCTCAGGGAGCGCACCGGCATAGAGGCCTCGGAGAACCAGGCCAGGATCCTGCTCGGAGACCTGAGGTATCACGAGTCGAAGATGGGCGATGATGGGCTCGCCCCCAAGGTGTTCGCCGCGATGTCATGGCTGAAGGACTCCTTCCAGCCGCTGACCCACAAGATCCTGGAGCTGGAGCCGGGAGCCGACCCGGTCCAGCGCTACTGCGACTTCCTCCACTACCGGTTCACCCTGGCGCAGAGCCAGGGACGCGATGTGCCCAACGGGGAGGCCTTCGCCAGCTGGCTGGAGGCCGGTAGGCCCGGCTTCCCCGTGCCGACCTGAGGCCCGCGGTCACTCCACGGGCAACTCCCGCCGCGTTCGCCAGGCTCCGTATTCGTCGGCGAAGCCGACGATCAAGAGGGGCAGCGCCGCCCCGGTGAGCACGCCAGCCGGTGTCGCTACCGCCAGGAGCAGGAACATGTAGACCAGCGCCAATCCCACTCCGATCAAACGGCGGCGGAGCTGGTTGGTGAATTCCGGCATGTTCAGGGTGAGGGCCGTTCCGACGCCGAAGCCGGCTGCCGCGCCGAGGATCGGGTTGAAGTATCCCAACCCGAGGCCGATCCCGACGAGCAGCATCATCGACCACAGGACCATGCGCGCCGCCCCGGGGTTCTTCGAAACGAAACCGACCACGATGAAGGTCAACGGTGCGATGGCGAGGGCGATCGCCAGAAGCCCGAGATCGATCGTCGGCACCGTCTCGCCGGGACCAGCCACAAAAGCGGCGGCATAGGAGAAATAGCTGAAGAGCGTGGGCACCAAACCCATAGAGAGAGCCATCCAGTTGCGACGGCGGGTCTCCTCCCAGCTCTCGAGAGGCGTCGCGCCGGCTATCCGCCTATCCCTTTACCGATCCCGCGGTGAGACCTCGAACGAAGTAACGCTGCAGAGCGAAGAACACCACGATGGGCAGCACCATCGTGACGAAGGCGGCGGCAGGCAAGAGATTGAGCGCCCCCTCCCCTCGGCCGGCCAGGGTGGCCAGCTCGACGGTGAGAACGGCGTTCTCGGGGTTGACCACCCCCAAGAAGACCAAGGCAACCAAGTAATCGTTCCACACCCAAAGGAACTGGAAGATGGCGAAGGCGGCCAGCACCGGCATCGACAGCGGGATGATGAGACGGGTGAAGATCCCGTAGTGGCCGGCCCCGTCGATCTTGGCCGACTCGATCAGAGACGACGGCAGCGAGCCCATGTAGTTGCGCAACAGGTATACCGCCAGTGGCAGCCCGAACCCGGCATGGGCGAGCCACACCGAGGGGAAAGTACCGTTGAGCTCTAGACCCCGATAGACGCGGAAGATGGGGATGATCGCCATCTGGAGGGGGACCACCATCAGACCAATGATGGTGACGAAGATGATGTTGCGACCGGGGAACTCCATCCAGGCGAAGGCATAGGCGGCGAAAGCAGCCACCGTGATCGGTATGGCAACTGCGGGGATGGTCACCGCCAACGAGTTGGCGAAGGCATTCCCGAATCCGTCGGAAAGGACTGTCTGGTAGTTCTGCAGGGTCCAGGTGGCGGAGTCGAAGAAGTTGGGTATGACGCTCCACCACCCGGATCTGCGGATGCTGGAAGGCTCCCGGAACGAGTTGATGAGGAGCCCCAGCGACGGCAGCGACCACACCACGGCGACGAAGGTCACGATCAGGTAGGCCGGGATCGTCGAGGGCTCGCGTCCCTTCGGCGAGGTCTCGTAGGCGGAGGTGCGAATGGGCTCTTCGGCGACTGTCGTCATCGCGTCAGCTCCTGTTCGCGAAATCTCCTGACGTTGATCACCAGCACCGGGATGATGGCGATGAAGAGGATCACCGCCAGGGTGGCCCCCATCCCGAAGTCGAAGAAGGTGAAGAACTCGGTGACCATCCGCTCGGCGAGCACTGAGGTCCCGTCCCGTCCTCCAGTGGTCACGAAGACGATGTCGAAGACCTTCCAGGTCATGATCAACACCGTGGTCCACACCACCACGATCGTGGAGGCGATCGAGGGCACGGTTATGCGCCGGAAGACGTCCCACTCATCGGCGCCGTCGATGCGAGCCGCCTCGATGAGCTCTTCCGGCACCGACTTGATCGCAGAGGAGAGGATGACCATGGAGAAGCCGGTCTGTAGCC
>JAHWLC010000005.1:3706-15773 GCA_019347585.1 Actinomycetota bacterium
CGGCACGGTTATGCGCCGGAAGACGTCCCACTCATCGGCGCCGTCGATGCGAGCCGCCTCGATGAGCTCTTCCGGCACCGACTTGATCGCAGAGGAGAGGATGACCATGGAGAAGCCGGTCTGTAGCCAGATGAGGATGACCATGAGGAAGAGGTTGTTCCAGGGCTGGGTTTGGAGCCAGTTGACCGGATCGGCACCCAGGGCGGTCCACACCGCGTTGAGCAGCCCGATCTGCTCTCCAAAACCCTCGGGGCGGAAGCTGTAGACAAAGATCCAGACCACGGATGCCCCGACGAAGGAGATAGCCATGGGCAGGAAGATCAGGGACTTTGCCACCGCCTCGGAGCGACGGCCCATCTTGTCGGCCAGGGTGGCAAAGGCCAGTCCAACGACCACGCAGACCGCGGGCACTACCAGCGCCCAGAAAACACTGTTGCGCATCGAGATGAGATAGGTGCTGTCGGTGAAGAGTCGCTGATAGTTGGCCAGCCCGATGAAATTGTCGCCCCTGGCGTCCTGGAAGCTGAGGATGAAGGTGTTGACCGCCGGGTAGACCAGGTAGAAGCCGAGGAGCATGATCGCTGGGCCGGCGAAGGCGAACGGTCTCACCGCGGCGGCCACCCTGTCCGGCAGAAGGCTCACGGTGCGGTCCATCCCCCAGTAGAGGAGCCAAACACCGCCAACCCCGACCACCACCGCCACCACTACCTGGACGACCTTGTTCGTCCCCGGGTCCTGGAGGAACTCCATCGTCACGAAGAAGAGGAAGAGGATCGCGGGGATGATCAGAGCTGACGCGATCCGAAGCAGCCAGACCGTCGCTGACTGACTGGTTGCGCCCGGCTCGGGGGGCGGCTGAGGCGGCCGATCCTCGGTGGGGGTGATCACCGGTGTCGCCATCGAGCTCCCTCCGCGTTGCAGGGCATGGCCGAACTCTAGGCGAACAGGACCGGCCGCTGCCGGGCCAGACGCGACGAAGGGGTGGTCCTCGGACCACCCCTTCGATCAGTCGTGTCTTGTCCTAGGTGTTAGCTGGGCCAGCTCGCCTCGATGTCGTCGACCACCTCCTGGGCCGGTGTCCCCTGGGAGAACTCGACCATGCCGATCCAGAAGCTCTCCTGACCCACCTCCGGTGGCATCAGGTCCGAGGCGTCGAACACGAACGTGTTCTCGGCCAGAGCCGTCGTGATCGCGGAGGCGAAGGTTTGCGCCGCCTCTGTCTCGTAGCACTCCGGATCCACGTCCTTGTGACCGGGCAGCCTCTCGACTCCCTCGACACCGTGGCCGCCATGGGGGGCGACGCCGCCGCCGCTGGCCGAGGCCAGGGTGCATTGCCACTCCGGTGAGATCCAGTCCTGGATCACCGCGGTGATCGCCGGGTCGTCCTCGAAGACCATGAGGGTGTCGCCCCCACCCATGGCGCCGGTATTGCCGTCGATGGTTGGGAAGGCGAACACGCCAATCTCGGACTCCTCACCGTCCTCGTACTCCGCCTGGTCGACGAAGAAGTTGGAGATGAACGAGCCCTGCTTGAGCATGGCGCATCCCGCCGGTTCGGCGAACAGCGGCCCTGGAGAGTCTCCGAAGGCGACGCCGCTCACATTCTCTGCCCCGCCAAGGACGAAGCCCTCGCCATGGAGGATCTCGCCGAACTTCTCGAAGGCCGACACGACCATCGGGTCGTCGAAGGGGATCTCGTGCTCGTACCACTGCCGATAGGCGTCGGAGCCGTGCATGCGGACGAAGATGTCCTCGATCCAGTCGGTCCCCGGCCATCCGGTGGCGTCACCGCTCTCGAAGCCGAAGCACCAGGGGGTCTGACCGTCTGCAACCATCTGCTCGGAGAGGGCCACCATGTCCTCGTACGTCTCCGGGACCTCGTAGCCGCCTTCTTCGAAGGTGGGGATGTGGTAGAAGACGATCGACTTGAAGTTGGGGAACCACGGAATGCCGTAGTGCTGCCCGTCCTCGCACACGCCGAGGTTCATCCAGTACTCGGAGTGGTTCTCCTCCATCGCCGCGATGTCGAGCCCCATATCCTCCAATGAGACCAGCTCGCCCCGATCGGCGAACTCGCAAATCGAAGCAGGCTGGGGCGTGAAAGCGACCGCGGGCGGATCGCCACCCTCGACTGCGATGCGCAGCTCCTGCTCGAAGTTGTCAGAGCCCCGGTATCCGATGCTCGACCCCACCTCGGAGTTGTAGGCGTCGATGAAGCCTTCCATGGCCTCTCCTTCGACTCCGGTCGGGGCACCGAACAGGGTGAAGTCAGCATTTGCCGCCTCACCGCCGACGTCTCCGTCACCTTCGGCTGCCGTGGTGTCGGTTTCACCTTCGGTGGTGTCCGCACCAGCCTCCGTCGTGTCGGCCCCCGCCTCAGTGGTGTCGGTGTCTACTCCCTCACCGTCTCCACAGGCTGCGAGCACCATGGCCACCACCGCAAAGAGCGCGATCAGCCATTGCCATCGTGATTTCATTTGGTTCCTTCCTCGAATGTTTCTGTCATCCCGGGAGGACGGACCTCCCAGGAAACCAGGGTCGAACCTTAGCGACCAGGTGTTGGTGAGTGACGGGGGCCGCGCCGGCTCGCTGCCTAGCCTGGATCGGGATGCCCGATCTCAACGGCCATGAGTGGTGGCGCGAGGCGGTCTTTTACCAGATCTATCCCCTCAGCTACGCGGACAGCAACGGGGACGGTTTCGGGGATCTCGAGGGAATCATGTCAAAGCTCGACTACCTCTCCGACACCCTCGGCGTCGACGCCGTTTGGATCTCACCGTTCTACCGGAGCCCGATGCGCGACTGGGGATACGACGTGTCCGACCACACCGATGTCGACCCGGTGTTCGGCGACCTCGCCGATGCAGAGCGTCTCATCGACCAAGCCCATGCCAGGGGGCTGCGGGTCATGCTCGATTACATCCCCAACCACACCTCGGACTTGCACCCCTGGTTCCTCGATTCCCGTTCGTCCCGTGATTCGGCGCACCGGGACTGGTACGTATGGCGGGACCCGGCCCCGGGAGGCGGGCCACCGAACAATTGGATCAGCGTGTTCAGCGGGCCGGCGTGGACCCTCGACGCCGAGACCGGCCAGTACTACCGCCACACCTACCTCACCACCCAGCCCGACCTGAATTGGCGCAACCCCGAAGTGATCGAGGCCATGACCGAAGTGGCGCGCTTCTGGCTCGAGCGGGGAGTGGACGGGTTCAGGGTGGACGCCGCCCATCAGATGATCAAGGACCCCCGGGAGCGCGACAATCCGCCGGCTCCACCCGACTACGAACGGCCCTGGAAGGAGATGGGCGAGTACGACGACTTCATCCATCTCTACGACTACGGCCACCCGGCGGTGCACGAGATCTACAGGGGCCTGCGAAAAGTGGTCGACACCTACCCGCAGAGCCCGGTCACGGTCGGTGAGGTGCACATCTTCGACTTGCCGGAGTGGGCCACCTACTACGGCGAGCACCTCGACGAGATGCACATGCCTTTCAACTTCCACCTCATGGCGACGCAGTGGGACTCCCTGAGGCTGCGGGGCACCATCGAAGCGGTGCTCTGGCACGTCCCGGCAGGAGGCTGGACCAACTGGACCCTGGGCAACCACGACGAGATCCGGCTCGCCTCGAGGCTGGGGATGGCCAACGCCCGTCTCGCCGCCATGCTGCTCCTCACCCTCAGGGGGACTCCCTTTCTCTACTACGGCGACGAGTTGGGAATGCGCGACGTGCACATCCCCCACGCCTTGAAGCGGGACCCGTGGGGGGAGGCAGTCGCCCACCTCAACCGGGACGGGGCGAGGACCCCCATGCAATGGGCTCCGGGGGATCACGCCGGTTTCACCACCGGGACCCCATGGCTTCCGGTGTCACAGAGCCATCCGGAGGACAACGTGGATATCGAGCTCGACGAACCCGGCTCGATGCTCAACCTGTACCGACGTCTGCTCTCGTTCCGGCGCGGTTCGAGCGCCCTGCGCCTCGGGTCTTACCTCAGCCACCCCTCGTCAACGAACCAGGTGCTCGTCTTCAGACGGGAGGCCGATCGGGAGACGGTCACCGTCGCCCTGAATCTCTCCGACGAAGCCGTCGAGGTACCGCTCCGATCGGGCAAGGTGGCGATCTCCACCCTCGACGCGGGACGCTCCGAGCTGGTGCAAGAGCTCCTCGAGCTGGCGCCCCGTGAGGGCGTGATCGTGACGCACACCTGAGTGCGCCGCCAGCGCCGGCTCTAGTTGGCTAGGTTCGGTGCCAGTCCCAAGTCGGAAGGAGCTGGCCAGATGGCCCGAATCGAGATGGAGAACCTGGGCAAGGTGTACGAAGACGGCACGAGGGCCGTCGGCAATGTCGACCTGGAGATCGAGGACGGCGAGTTCCTGGTGTTGGTGGGGCCGTCCGGCTGCGGTAAGTCGACGGTGCTTCGGATGATCGCCGGGCTCGAGGACATCACCGAGGGGAAGATGATGATCGGCGACCGGGTGGTCAACGACATGCCCCCCAAGGACCGCGACATCGCCATGGTCTTCCAGAACTACGCCCTCTACCCGCACATGACCGTGTTCGACAACATGGCTTTCGGACTCAAGCTGAGGAAGTTCAGCAAGGAGGAGATCGAGCGCAGAGTCGGTGAGGCGGCCGACGTCCTCGAGATCAGGGACTTTCTCGGTCGCCGCCCCCGGGCGCTCTCCGGCGGCCAGCGGCAGAGGGTCGCCATGGGGCGAGCCATCGTCAGGGAGCCGGCCGCTTTCCTCATGGACGAGCCCCTCTCCAACCTCGACGCCAAGCTCAGGGTTCAGATGCGAGCCGAGCTGGAGCGGCTCCACAACCGGCTCGGGACCACGACGGTCTACGTGACCCACGATCAGGTGGAGGCGATGACTCTGGGTGACCGGGTGGCGGTGCTCCGCGCCGTGTCTCCCAATCGTCCCTACAACCTGCAACAGGTGGGGCCACCCTCCGAGCTGTTCCGTCACCCCGACAACCTCTTCGTCGCCGGGTTCATCGGAAGCCCGCCGATGAACCTCACCTATGGCCATCTGGAGGCTGAAGGTGACAGGCTGTTCGCCGTCTTGCCCCACGCCAAGATCCGGGTCGGTGGGGAGACTCTGGACACTCATCCCGGCCTGGAGAACAACATGGCCAAGGAGCTGGTGGTTGGGATCAGGCCCAGCGCACTGGAGGCCGCCGCCGTGGCCGGGTCGGACCCGGAGCGGATGATGAAGGCCGAGGTCGAAGTGACCGAGATGCTGGGGGCCGATACCTACATCCACTTCACGGTGCACAAGCGCCCGGTGATCACCCCCGATATCGAAGAGCTGCTCGCTGACACCGACCAGGACCCGGGCTCGCTGGGTGACACCACGACATTCATCGCCCGGGTGAATCCGGACCTCAATGTGAAAACCGGGGACACGATCGAGCTGGTCGTGGACAACAACAAGCTCCACTTCTTCGATCCCCACTCGGGTTTCCGCATCGGCGCCGAGGACAAGGTCGCCGCAAGCGCCTGAGCCCGACACAACGGGGTTCACCTTCGGCGTCGCCACGTCGGCGTACCAGATCGAGGGCGCCCGTCGCGAAGACGGAAAGGGCGACTCGATCTGGGACCGCTTCTACGACGAGGGCCGGGTCCCCGCCCCTCACCAGCGGGCCTGCGACCACTACCACCGTTGGGAGGAGGACCTCGACCTGATCGCGGGGCTCGGGGTCGACGCCTACCGCTTCTCCGTGTCCTGGCCCCGGGTGATCCCCGATGGCGATGGGGAGGTGAACCGGGACGGTTTGCACTTTTACCGCCGCCTGGTGGTGGGGATGAGGGAGCGCGGCATCGAGCCCTGGCTCACTCTCTACCACTGGGACCTTCCCCAGGCCCTTCAGGACCGGGGTGGATGGGTGCGACGGGAGACAGCCGCGGCGTTCGCTCGATACGCCTCGGTCGTCGCCGATACCCTCGGTGACCTCGTCGGCCATTGGATCACCCACAACGAGCCTTGGGTTGCCGCCTACCTGGGTCATCTCTATGGGTCCCATGCTCCCGGGCAGCAGGACTGGCCGGCGACGCTGGCCGCGGCGCATCACATCCTCCTCTCCCACGGGATGGCGGTGGCCGACCTGCGCCCGAACCTGGGACGGGCCCGGATCGGGATCGCGCTCGACTGCCGCCCGGCCCGAGCCCGCACCGATTCACCAGCCGACATCGAAGCGACCCGGCATTTCGAAGGCTTCAGGAACCGATGGTTCTTCGATCCGGTGCTCGGCGGCGGCTATCCCGACGACATGATGCAGATCTTCACCAGGGAGAACCGGCTCGACCAGGACCTGATCCACCGTGGCGACATGGACACCATCGCGGCGGACCTCGACTTCATCGGGCTCAACTACTACACCACGGTCTCGGTCGCCGCGGGCGAGGAGGAGAGCGACGACCCGGAGCTGCCGCCAGGGCCCGAGCCGCCCGACGGTTACACCGAGATGGGTTGGGCCATCGATCCGGCGGGCCTGGAGGCGTATCTCCACCACCTCCACCGCCGATACCGCCCGCCGTCCCTGGTGGTGACCGAGAACGGGGCCAGCTTCTCCACCGGGCCCGACGACGAGGGCGTAGTCGACGACATCCGCCGCATTCGGTACCTGGACGACCACCTGAAGGCCGTCCTCCGAGCGCGCGCCGCCGGGGTGCCGGTCGGCGGCTACTTCGTGTGGAGCCTCCTCGACAACTTGGAGTGGACCCTCGGCTTCGACCAGCGGTTCGGTCTCGTCTGGGTCGACCACCAGAGCCAGGAGCGGATTCCCAAGGAGAGCTACCGCTGGTACCGGGCGACCATCGAGGATCTTCGCTGAACCCTCAATAATTCGGCCCGACTTACCGACAACCACTCCGATGATCGATTCCAGCGCGCGCACCGGCGCCTACCCCACCGCCGGGCTCCCAAACCCGGTGCACCCCAGGCTCGCCTCCCTGCTCTCGGAGCTGACCTACGACGAGAGCGGGATGATCGACAGCGAGTCGTGGCGGCATCTCGTGGCGGTGCTCGACGAGGAGTTCGCCCGGTGGAACCGCCTCGGCGAGGACCTCGTCGAGAACCTCCGCGGCCGGTCGAGCTTCGAGAACCTCTTCCGGATGTCGCCGATCCCCCTCATCGAGCAGGACTACACGGGGCTCGAGGAGTTCATGGCGGAGCTGCGAGAAGACGGGGTGGCCAGCTTCCGCGAGTATCTGGGCGGCCGCGTGGAGAGCATACGCGCCGTGGTGCCCTTGATTCGGATCGTGGCGGCCAACCCGGCTGCGGTCAGGGCCGTCGGTCTCCCCCTGCAGGAGCTCATCGGCCCGATCAGCCCCGACATCGTCAACAGGGGCTCCGAGGACGGATGGCTGACCCAGATGGAGGCGGTCTGGAACCGGGAGCCGGAGGCGCAGGCGGTGTTCACTGCGGCCACCGCGGCGGGCGAGAAGTACGACGCGGAGTCGATCCTCGCCGCTCCGCTGATCCACGGCGAGCCCGACTACTCGAGGGCCCTGTTCACGGTCATCGACATCACGCCTCACCGCGAAGAGCGGAGGCGGATGCAGGAGATGATGGAGGCCAAGAACCGCTTCCTCGCCTCGGTCAGCCACGAGATCCGCACCCCCCTCACCGCGATCCTCGGGTTCGGCCGGCTGCTCGACGAGGACGAGAGCCTCACCGCCGACGACCGCCGGCTGATGATCTCCTCCATCGTCCAGCACTCACAGGAGGTGACCGACCTCGTCGAGGATCTCCTGGTCGCTGCCAGGGCGGAGAGCGGCCAGATCTCGGTCCTGCGGATCCGGGTGAACCTGATGGACCAGATCGAGGAGACCCTCCATGCCGGGGGCTCGTTCACCATCGACGTCGCAGTGGAGAGCCAGGTGGAGGAGCCGGTGGGCATGGGCGACCCGGCCCGGGTGCGTCAGATCCTGCGAAACCTACTCACCAATGCGGAACGGTACGGCGGGCCCAACGTCACGATCACCATCGGCGTCCGGGAGGGATGGCTATGCGTCGACGTGGCAGACAACGGCCCCGGGCTGCCCGACCGGGAGTGGGAGCGGATCTTCGAGCCCTACCAGCGGGCCCACGTCAATCCGGGCCAGCCCGAGTCGGTGGGCATCGGCCTCGCCATCTCCCGTCAACTCGCCGAGCTGATGGGCGGGAGCCTCCGCTACACGCGTCGTGACGGCCTCAGCGTCTTCAGGCTCTGTCTCCCCCGGCCCGCGGTCTCTGGTTAGCCGGGCCGACCAAGCGGGTAAAGGCGGCTCCCCAGCCAAGAGGAGCCAGAGATGCCCGAACGACTCAGCGAAGTGATGACGCGAGACCCGGTGACGGTTCCGGCGACCGCCACCCTCGAGGAGGCGGCACGTCTCATGAGGGACAACGACATCGGCGACGTGCTCGTGGTCGACGACTCCGGCACGCTGTGCGGGATCCTCACCGACCGCGACATCGTGGTCGAGGGGATCGCAGAAGGGACCCATCCCTCCTCGACCAGCGTCGACGAGGTGTGCTCCCACGCCCCGGTGTCGCTGGGGCCGGACGACGCAGTGGCCGAGGCCGCCAAGCTGATGAGCGATCGCGCCATCCGCCGTCTCCCCATCGTCGACAACGGGAGCCTGGTCGGCATCGTCTCCCTCGGGGACCTCGCCATGGATCGTGATCCCAACTCCGTGCTCGGCGAGATCAGCGAGGCCCCGGCCAACAACTGATCCCCTCGGGCGGAAGCGTCGCCAAGCACCGCCCTGACCAGCTCACGCGGGTTTGGAGGAAATGCGCGCCGGGTACGGAAAGGTGACTCGAAAGGAAGGATTCTCATGACCAGTTACGTCAAGGACATAAGAGACAAGGTCGACCGGGTGAGAGACGACGTGGTGCCGCCTGTCGCCAAGGGAGCGGCCATTGGCTCGGAGAAGCTCGCCGAAGGCTCGGAGGCCTTCGCCGAGGGTGCCCGCAAAGTAGCCGACAAGACCCGCCAGTGGGCCGACCAGGCCACCGGCGCCCGCCGGCGGCGCAAGTTGCTCTGGATGGTCCTCGCCCTGGGCATCGTGGGCCTGATCGTCTACTTCATGCTTCAGTCCGACGAGGGCTGAGCTGACCTCCCCCGCCTCAGGCTGACAGAGGAAGCGGCCGCTGGAGCGGCCGCTTCTCCGTTGCTCTCTATCCGTCCCTACCCCTCGACCGTGATGGTCGCTCTCATCCGATCCGGATGGATCTCGCAGAAGTAGGCGTAGGTCCCCGGCTCGTCGAAGGTGAAACTGAAGGTGTCGCCGTCTTGCAGATTGCCGGAGTCCCACACGGTCTCCTCCGAAGTAGTCGTGTGCGCGATGCTGTCCTGGTTGGTCCAGGTGACGGTGGTGCCGGCGTCGACGGTGATCTCGTCTGGTTGGAACGAGATGTTCTCCATCACGACTTCTCCATCTCCGTTGTCCGCTCCTTCTGTCGTGGCGGTTGCGACGCCTTCTCCTCCTGTGGTGCCGGTTTCGTCGACAGCGTCTCCGCAGGCAGAGAGCACCAATGCCAGGCCCAGCGCCAAACCCGAGGCGACGAGTCGTCTGATCTCTACTCCTCCTGGTGGCGAGCAGGTGAGGACCTGCGCTCCTGAGCCAGTAGGGCCAGGGTGAGCGCTCCCAGCATCAGGCCCATGTCCCGGAGGGCGATGTCGTAATAAAGCGGCGGGTCATAGGTGAGGAGATTGACGATGATCGCGCCCAGCCACGCGGCCACGACATAGCCACCAATCCAGGGAGCGAAGGCGACGACCAGGCCGGCCGCGATCTCGACGGCTCCCACCACGTACATGAACTGCTGTGCGGTGCCCGGGATGAGGTCGTTCAGCCAGGGAGCGAGGTATTGGGGCCAGTCGACCATCCAGTTGAAGAACTTGTCGGTTCCGAAGAGGATGGGGGCGACGGTGAATCCGCTTCGAAGGAGCCAATAGCCTCTGGTGCGGGCGGAGCCCGTCACGTCACGGGATCGACTTGCGGTCGTCATCGCTACTCCCTCGGTCGGGGTCTGACCATTCGATCTTACCCACTGCTCCGCTGCCGGAAAGGCAGACGGACCGGCGAGGCCCGGTTTCGTGCCGGAGACCCAGGAGGCACTTGCCGCTCTGATCGCCCAGTCATGCTTCGATCCCGATCAGTGACTGCGCTTGACCGACGCCTCGGCGAGAAGATCCGACGCCTGGCGAAGCCTGATGCCCACGATGTCGAGCCGGCGCAACAGCTCGCGGGTCTTCAGGATCCTCATGTCGAAGGTTTCGGCTGAGAACAGGTCGGCGACGGCCGACTGGAACAGGCGCCGAATTTGATTGCCCCGTTTCTTCGCCTGCACCGCGCCGGCTGAAACCAGCGACGGATCCTCCACGAGGTATGTCACCGCCGAGCGAAGCTCCTGCATCCCCTCGATCACGGCTTCCAGGAGGGGGTCGAAGGTGATGGTGCTGTCCATCCGATGAAGATCCCACTCGATTGCGAAGTCACGCAGGTTGTCGAGGACGTCATCGATGGCGCGCGAGACGCGAAAGAGGTCCTCCCTGTCGATCGGGGTGACGAGGGCCTCCGACAGCGCCTCTACCACCTGGGCCCGGTAGTCGTCGCCCTCGTGTTCTACGAGACGCATCTGCTCTCTGAGGCTGGTATCGGAGACGAGTCCGCCTACGACCTCTCTGGCGAGGCGCGCCCCGTCGATCGTGGCGTCTATCTGGCGGGCGAGGAGCTCCACGAAGCGCTGCTCTCCACCACCGGAGAGCTCTCTGAGCAATCTGAGGAAGCGAAGTCTCATCCGGCCAGCGTCGATCCAACCCTGCTGATGAGTGCCGCGAGCAGGCCCGCAGCGGGCAGTGTGACCAGCCAGGCCACACCGATATTGAGCGCCGTCCGCCAACGGACCCGTCCGTAACCCTCACTGACTCCGGTACCCACCAGGGAAGCGGTGATCGACTGAGTCATGCTGACCGGGGCGCCCAGGGCGGTCGAGCCGAGGACCGCTGCCGCCGATGAGAGCTCGGAGCTCAGCAGGTGGGCCGGTCTCGCCAACATCACACCGGTGCCGAGCGTCCCGCCGATCCTCCGGATCCCGAGGAGCATGCCCAGGACGAACAACGCCGCGATGCCACCCAGCACGTCCAGACGGGGCTGCACGACGGTGGATGTGGCCCCCAGCCCGACTGCGAACACAGCCAGGAGCTTCTGGCCGTCATTGACCGAGTACGCGATCGACTGCAGGGAGAACCCGATCCTGTGGAGCCAGCGAAGACGCATCGACGCCGATCCGCTCGACGGGACATGGACCAGGAGCCGCATCAGCAAGAATCCGGCCAACCCACCGACGACGGGAGCTGCGGCGGCAACCGCGAGAACGAACCCCACGGCGCCCCATGAGACCGGGAGTCCGTAGCCGAATCCCGATCCCGCCAATCCACCGATGAGTGCCAGCGTCAGACTGGTGGGCAGACCGAGGCGGGACAGCCCCGCCACCACCCCCACCGCCGCCACCAGGGCGATCAGGAGGGGCACGCGGGCCCGCACGCCTTCGAAAGCGACCAACCTGCTCGCCAGCGTCGTTGCCACCTGGGTCCCGATCACATACGGCCCCGCGATCAGCGCGCCTGCCAGCATGAGCATCGCAGAGAGTGGGCGCACCGAGGGCAGGCTCAGTGAACTGGTGAGCAGGGCGCTTCCGTCGTTGACGCCACTGATGACGGTGAAGGCGCCCGCAGCCGCCAGCATGAGAGCGGAGCCGACGGTCATCCGGGGGCGTGCCCCGGGCTGTTGCCGCCCCTCGTGAGCCGGTCGATCACCCTCTTGTTGGAGACGATCAAGTCGGTGCCGCGACCGGGCTCGTAGCCTTCGATGTTGACGATCCCCTCATACCCCAACTCGACGATCGCCTCATAGAGGGAGAAGAGGTCGATCTCGCCCTCGCCGAGCGGAACGTGGACTTTACCTGGCTTGCTGTCCGACAAGTGGATGTGGCCGATGTAGGAGAAGTTCATCGAGCGGAGAAACTCCACAGGGTCCCCGTTGGTGTAGCTGTGGGCCAGGTCCA
>JAHWLC010000060.1 GCA_019347585.1 Actinomycetota bacterium
TGCGAGCGCTGTTGGGCGCCGCGGCATACTTTGCCGGCGCCTTGTTGCTTTGGCTGGTGGTCCGCGGTCAGGGTTTCGGGGCCGGGGACGTCAAGCTGGCCCCCCAGCTCGGGCTGTTCACGAGCTACCTCTCCTGGGGCACGCTGGGTTGGGCGGTGTTCGCCACCGCCATTCTCGGCGGTGTCTTCGCGCTGGCACTGGTGCTGGTGGGGCGGGCGGGGATGAAGACCGAGCTGCCCTACGGCCCGCCCATGATCCTGGGAGCCTGGATCGCCATCGCCTGGTCCGGCCTGGTCCCCCCCGGCTGAGAACTCCTAGCATCCCGCTCCGATGCTGAGGTTTCTCACCGCCGGGGAGTCACACGGGCCAGGGCTGGTGACCATCGTCGAGGGCCTCCCCAAAGGCATCGAGATCGATGCGGAGCATTTCGCCGCCGAACTGGAAAGAAGACGCCAGGGCCACGGCCGCGGGGCGAGGATGTCGATCGAGCAGGACCAGCTGGAGATAGTGGGCGGCATCCGGCACGGGCGCACCCTCGGGTCGCCGGTCGCGGTGGTGGTGCGGAACACCGAGTGGCCGCGATGGCAGGAGATCATGGGCGTCGAGCCGGGGGAGGCGGGCAAGCCGGTCACCCGGCCCCGACCGGGGCACGCCGACCTCGCCGGGATGGTCAAGTACGGCACCGACGACGCCCGCGACATCCTGGAGCGGGCCTCGGCGCGGGAGACCGCGGCGCGCACCATCGCCGGAACCCTGGCCAAGAGGATGCTCTCCTATCTCGGGATGGAGGTGATCAGCCATGTCGTGGCGATCGGCGAGGTCACCTCCCAGGGGCCCATGCCGCAGCCGGGCGATCAGGAGACGATCGACGCCAGCCCGGTCCGCTGTCTCGACCCCGAGGCCTCGGCGGCGATGGTGGAGGCCATCGACCGGGCCAAAGAGGACCAGGACACGCTGGGCGGGGTCTTCGAGGTGATTGCCCACGGCGTCCCCTTCGGGCTCGGCTCCCACGTCCACCACGACCGCAGGCTCGACGGCCTCTTGGCGGGTGCGCTGATGTCGGTCCCCGGCGTGAAGGCGGTGGGGATCGGTGATGGCTTCGAGCTCGCATCCCTACCCGGGTCCAAGGCCCACGACGAGATCTACCCGGGGGAAGGGGCGCCGAGGAGGGAGTCCAACCGCTCCGGAGGGCTCGAAGGGGGAATGAGCACCGGCGAGCCGATCCGGGCCCGCGTCGCCATGAAGCCGCTGTCGACGCTGATGAGACCGCTGGCCACCGTGGACATCGAGAGTGGGGAGCCGGCGCAGGCGGTCAGGGAGCGCTCCGACGTGTGCGCCGTGCCCGCCGCCGCGGTCGTCGGCGAGCAGATGATGGCATGGGTCCTCGCCTCGGAGACCCAGCGCAAGTTCGGAGGTGACACCGTCGCCGAGCTGACCGGCTCCTTCGATGCCTTCATCCGGGCGGTGGCAGACCGCTTCGGCCGGTGACCATGTGGCTGGTGGGAATGATGGGCACGGGGAAGACCGCTGCCGGGCGAATCGCGGCGAACCGGCTCGGCGTGGCGTTCGCCGACACCGATCAACTGGTCGAAGCAGCGGCCGGCCGGTCGGTTGCCGAGCTGTGGGAGGCAGAGGGTGAGGCCGGCTTCCGGGAGCGGGAGCGTGTGGTGGTGAGCGATCTGGGCGGATTCGAGGGGCTGATCGCCACCGGCGGGGGAGCGGTGCTCGACCCGGCCAACCGGGCGGTGATGCGCCAGGGCACCGTGGTCTGGCTGCGGGCCTCGCCGCCGGTCCTGGCGAAGCGGGTCGGCCTTGCTCCGAACCGTCCGCTCCTGTCCGGAGCATCGAGCCCCGCCGATTCGCTGGCCCGGCTGCTCGAGGAGCGGGACGGCCTCTACGACACCGTTGCGAATCATGTCATCGACACCGATGAGCTCGATGTCGAGAGAATCGCGCGGAGGATCGAGGAACTGTGGAGCGGGTGAGTGCCGCCTCCTCCGAGGTCCTGGTGGGGAGGGGTCTCCCCACGCCGGTGCTCCCACCCCGGCCAGGCCGGCGGAGGGTGGCGATCCTCACCCAGCCGGGGCCGACTCCACGCGCCCTCGAGGTGGCGGCCCTGGCCAGAGCCGAAGAGGTCGAGTGCGAGGTCATCGGTCTCCCCGACCGCGACGAGGCCAAGACCCTCGAGGTGGCAGCCTCGGTCTACGAGGCAATGGCGCGCTTCGGAGTGGCCCGGGGCGACACCGTGGTGGGGGTGGGCGGCGGCTCGGTGACCGATCTCGCCGGCTTCGTGGCCGGGACCTGGCTGCGCGGTGTGGAGGCCGTTCACTTCCCCACGACGCTTCTGGGAGCTGTCGACGCCGCCATCGGTGGCAAGACCGGGGTCAACCTGGCCGGCAAGAACCTGGTCGGGGTGATCTGGCATCCGACTCGGGTGGCCATCGATATCGACCTCCTGGAGCAGCTGCCCGTCCCCCTGCTACGGGAAGGCATGGCCGAGGCGCTGAAGGCCGGTCTGGTCGGCGATCCTGAGCTGTGCCAGGTCCTGATGGAGTCGGGACTGGAGGCGCCCCTCGACGAGGTGGTGCTGCGCTCGGTCAGGGTGAAGGCCGGGATCGTCGACGCCGACGACAGGGAGAGAGGGATCCGGGCATACCTCAACTTCGGGCACACCATCGGTCATGCCGTGGAGTACGCCTCGTCGCTTTCCCATGGAGAGAGCGTGGCGGTGGGGATGGTGGCGGCCTGCGAGATCTCCTCGCGCATCCTGGGGTTCGGGCGGGGCGATCTCGTCCGGTCCGCCCTGGCCACGCTGGACCTGCCCACCCACGTCGACGGTCTCGACGCGGCCAGGGTCCGCGACCTACTGCGCCACGACAAGAAACGGGACGAGCACGGATTGCGAATGGTATTGCTCGAAGACCTCGGCGCCCCCACCATCCGTAGCGTGGGAACGGAGGAGATCGAGATGGGGCTGGCGGCGGTAGGTCTCTCAGCCGGGTAGCGTCGCCCCGTCAGCGAGGGACCGAGATGATCAGCACCAATGACGTGCGCCCGGGAATGGCCCTGGAGCTCGAAGACGGCCTCTTCTCGATCGTCGAGCACCAGCACGTCAAGCCGGGCAAGGGCAAGGCGTTCGTACGCATGAAGCTCAAGAAGATCGAGACCGGCCAGGTCCTGGAGCGCACCTTCCGCGCCGACGAGAACGTGAGCCAGGCGATCATCGACAGACGCGACCACCAGTACCTCTACCGCGACGAGCTCGGTTTCCACTTCATGGACCTGGAGCATTACGGACAGATCGTGCTCGCCGCCGAGGACGTGGCCGACGCCGCCCCCTATCTGGTGGAAGGGATGACAGTGAGCCTCTCGATGTTCGAGGGGACCGCGATCGGGGTCGATCTTCCCGCCTCGGTCGACCTCGAAGTGGCGTATGCGGAGCCGGCGGTGAAGGGCGACACCAGGACCGGGGCCACCAAACCGGTGAAGCTGGAGACCGGTCTCGAGATCCAGGTGCCCCTCTTCGTGGAGCAGGGCGACCGGGTGAGGGTGGACACCCGGACCGGCGAGTACCTGACCCGGGCATGAGCCGGGGCACCCCGGCTTCCGTCATCCCGGCGCGGCTGACGGTGGCGGAGCTGGCCCAGGCGATCGGCGCACACACCGACGCCGTGGCAGCGGCCCTGGAGGAACGCAGGGAGCCTTCGTCCCCCTCCGACTTGGTCTCGGGGGATCTCGCGGTATCGGTGGCCGCTGCCCTCGGCTGTGAGATCGTCGTGGAGCCCCGGGACCTCGCCCTCGAGCATCTCTACGAGCTGGAGACGGGCGGGGAGGGGACGGAGAGCCCCGAGGGCAGGGCAGGTCGCCTCAGCCAAGGGGTGGCCGCCAAGCTCGACGCGCTCGACGAGATGATCGAGAAGGTCTCCGAGCACTGGAGCGTCTCTCGCATGTCTCTGATCGATCGCAACGTGATCCGCATCGCCCTGTTCGAACTGCTCGAGGATCCGGAGACGCCGACCGGGGTGATCGTGTCCGAGGCGGTCAGGCTCGCCCAGACCTACTCCACCGAGCGCTCGGGCCCGTTCGTCAACGGGGTGCTCGCCACCCTGGCTCGAGCCGTCAGGAGCTGATTGGCTCGACGCCGTGCCGGGGGCGGGTTATCGTCGCATCACGACCTTTAAGTACGGTCCAGCGAGGCCGGGAAGGAGTGCGGCGATGCCGCAGGTGATGAATGGCGAGGACATGCGGCGCGCCGTTCATCGCATCTCCCACGAGATCCTGGAGAACCACGGAGGCGCCGAAGCGGTGCTCCTGGTGGGGATCCACACCCGAGGGGTCCACCTGGCCCGCTGGCTGGGCGCCACCATCGAGCAGTTCGAAGGCAGGGCCGTGCCCGTCGGCGAGATCGACATCGCCACACACCGCGACGACCGCGATCTGCGCGGGCCGCGGCTCCCCAAGCAGACCGTGGTGCCGGTGCCACTCGGCGGCCGCCATGTCATCCTGGTGGACGACGTCCTTTACACGGGGAGGACCGTGCGGGCGGCTCTCGATGCTCTCTCCGACCTGGGACGAGCGGACAGCATCGAGCTGGCCGTCCTCGTGGACCGGGGTCATCGCGAGCTCCCGATACGGGCCGACTACGTGGGAAAGAACATCCCCACGGCCCGGGACCAGACGGTCAAGGTCAGGCTGGAGGAATCCGACGGGGAGAGCGGCGTCTGGCTGCACAGGAGCGCGGCGGCGTGAAGTCGCTCATCACCACGAGCCAGCTCACCCGCCCGGCGCTAGAGGCGCTGATCGAGCGCGCCATTCGCGTCGCCGAGGGCGGTGACCAGGATGCCGTGGCCCTTGCCGGGGCCGCGGTCGCCACACTCTTCTTCGAGCCTTCCACCCGCACCCGTCTCTCCTTCGAGCTGGCGGCGAGGCGGCTCGGCGCCGACGTGGTGTCCTTCGATCTCGCCGGCTCCTCGGCGTCCAAGGGGGAGTCGGAGCGGGACACCGTCCTCACCCTGGCCGCGATGGGCCCCCAGATCCTCGTGGTGCGTCACTCCACGGGCGGCTTCCCCGACCAGGTCGAGGAGTGGACCGGGCGTGCCGTGGTCAACGGAGGCGACGGAAGCCGGGAGCACCCGACTCAGGCACTTCTCGACGCGGTCACTCTGGTGCGGAGCCTGGGACGGATCGACGGCCTCACCATGGCCATCGTCGGGGA
The DNA here is from genome assembly GCA_019347585.1 of Actinomycetota bacterium. Taxonomy (GTDB): domain Bacteria; phylum Actinomycetota; class Acidimicrobiia; order Spongiisociales; family ZC4RG35; genus JAHWLC01. Next base: position 5,216 of record JAHWLC010000060.1, read on the forward strand.
CGTCGCCCACAGCCGGGTGGCCGGGAGCCTGATGAGGGTGATGCCCACCCTCGGCGCCGAGCTGGTCCTCGCCGGCCCCCGGCACTTCCTCCCCGACCACCACGAGTTCTCGGTCGCGGGGGACCTCGACGAGGTGGTGGCTGCCGCCGATGTGATCTACCTCCTCCGGGTGCAGCGGGAACGGGGCGCCTCCGAGGGAAAGGGCTACCACCGCTCGTGGGGGCTCGACGCGAGGAGGGCGGCGGCGATGCGGCCCCACGCGGTGATCATGCACCCGGGGCCGATCAACCGCGGGGTGGAGATCTCGGACGAAGCCGCCGATGGGCCCAGGTCCCTGATCCTGGACCAGGTGGCCAACGGGGTGCCCACCCGCATGGCCGTCCTCGCCACGATCGCGGAGTCGCTGTCGTGATCGTCATCCGGGGAGGTCGCGTCCTCACCGGCGAGGGTCTGAGGCTCCTCGACGTCGTGGTCGAAGGGGAGGTCGTGGTCGCGTTCGACAGTGCCCGTCACTCCCCGGCAGCCGCGGTCATCGACGCCACGGGCTGTCTGGTAGGCCCCGGCTTCGTCGATCTCCACACCCATCTCCGCGACCCGGGCCAGACCTGGAAGGAAGACCTGGAGAGCGGCTCCCGAGCCGCGGCCGCCGGTGGGTTCACCGCCGTCACCGCCATGCCCAACACCGATCCTCCTCTCGACGACCCCAAGCTGGTGGCAGATGTCGCCGACCGGGGAGCGGAGATCGGCCTGGTCGACGTCGGTGTCGCTGCTGCGGTGACCAGGGGGAGGGCAGGTCGGGAGCTGGCCCCCCTGGAGGAGCTTCACGAGGCGGGAGCCCGGATCTTCACCGACGACGGCGACGCCGTCGACTCCCCTGACCTGGTCTCCGGTGCCCTCGAGCGTCTCCGCCGGCTCCCCGGTGCCGTGCTCGCCCAGCACGCCGAGGACTTCCGCCTGTCCAGGTCCGGCGGTTCCCCGCCTGCCGAGGCCGAGGTGGAGATGGTGCGGCGCGATCTGCGCCTCGTCGCGGAGACAGGTGGCCGCTACCACTGCCAGCACGTGTCGACGGCGGCGACCGTGGAGTTGATCGGTGATGCCCGAGACGACGGGCTCGAGGTGACCGCCGAGGTGACGCCGCACCATCTCAGCTTCGACCGGGAGGCCGCCGAGACCGGCGACCCGAACTTCAAGATGTACCCGCCCCTGCGCTCCGCGTCAGACCGGGAGGCACTGGTCCAAGGTCTCGCCGGGGGAGTCATCGACGCGGTGGCCACGGATCATGCCCCGCACACCCAGGAGGAGAAGCAAGTCGCTTGGGAGGCGGCGCCCCGGGGTGTGGTCGGCCTGGAGACGGCCGCCTCGGCGGTATGGGAGGCTCTTGGCGACCCGGGGCGGCTCTTCGAGGTGCTCGCTGCGGCCCCGGCCCGTATCGCCGCGCTTTCCGACCAGGGCCTTCCCGTCTCTGTGGGAGGGACGGCCAATCTC
>JAHWLC010000061.1 GCA_019347585.1 Actinomycetota bacterium
CCACGGCCCACTTCCTCGGCACCGCGGTGGTCGGCGGTGCGGTAACCGTGCTCGCCCTCCTCCTCACCCTGCTCGGGCTGAGCCTTGGGTCGGAGCACCGGTTCAGTGATGCCCTCTACACCAGAGCCGCCTTTCTCACCTGGCTGAGCGTCGCTGCCATCGTGCTGGGGACGCTGGTGCTGCTGGCGACGGCGGTGCCTGTCAAGGAGGTGGAGCAGCTGGCCACCTACTACGCCATCTTCTACTACGTCCTGGCCGCGGCCCTCTCCTTGCTGGGTGGCATCGTCATCGCCATGGGGATCATCATCGGCTTCCTGCTCCGTGGGCTGATCGCGATCGGCCACTCCGAGAGTCACAGCGACTTGCTCCGCGAGTCCGACGAGGAGCCGGAACAGGCGAGGAAGGCGTCGCAGCCCTAATCCCGGCCCTCCCGCCCGAGACGGTGATCGATGGCCTGGAGACGGCGGCGGATCTCGGCCTCCGCCCCGTGCTCGCCGGGTCTGAACAGGACCGAGGACTCCACCCCGTCGGGGAAGTACTGCTGGGAGACGACTCCGTCCGGATGATCGTGGGGAAACTCGTAACCTTCGCCATGGCCGAGCTCGGCCGCTCCGCGGTAACCGGTGGAGCGGAGGTGGAGGGGCACGGAGGGGGGCGGCCCGTCACGCACCAGCGCCTGGCCCGCGCCGATCGCCCTGGCCACCGAGTTCGATTTGGGCGCCGTCGCCAGATACAAGGCGGCATGTGCGAGGTGATAGGTGGCTTCGGGCAGACCGACATAGGCCAGGGCCTGGGAGGCGGCGACCGCCACCTGGAGGGCGTTGGAGTCGGCGAGGCCGATGTCCTCGGAGGCGAGGATGATCATTCGGCGTGCGATGAACTCGGGGTCCTCGCCACCTTCCAGCATGAAGAACAGCCAGTAGAGGGCGGCATCGGGATCGGAGCCGCGAAGCGACTTGATGAAGGCGGAGATGACGTCGTAGTGGCTGTCACCTGCCTTGTCGTATCTCACCAGCCGGCGCTGCAGTGCCTCGGCCACGTCGTCTTCGGTGATTCGGGTCCTCCCGGCCGCCTCCGCGATCACTGCCGCCACCTCCAGGCTGTTGAGCGCTTGCCTGGCATCACCACCGGTGCGGGTGGCCAGCTCCGATGCGGCCTCGGCATCGAGCTCGAGCCCCAGGGCGCCGAGGCCTCTCCGCTCGTCGCTGATCGCCGCCCGCAAGAGACTGGTGAGGTCGTCGGGGGAGAGCGGATCGAGGCGGAACAGGGTCATCCTGCTCATCAGCGGGCTGTTGACCTCGAAGTAGGGGTTCTCTGTGGTCGCCCCGACCAGGATGATGGTCCCGTCCTCCACGCCGGGGAGCAGGGCGTCCTGTTGGTTCTTGGCGAAACGATGGATCTCGTCGAGGAAGAGGACGGTGCGCCGCTCCTCGGTGGCGAGACGGCGCCGAGCCTCTGCGAGGACCTCGCGTATGTCCTTGACCCCCGCCGACGTGGCGGAGAGGGTGGTGAAGTGGGCGTCGGCGTGACTGGCGACCAGCCGGGCGAGCGTGGTCTTGCCCGATCCGGGTGGTCCCCACAACAGCATCGAGATCGGCTGGCCCGACTCGACGACGAGCCGGAAGGCGGAGCCCTCCCCGAGCAGGGCGCTCTGGCCCACGACCTCGGAAAGGCGGGACGGCCTCATCCGGGTGGCCAGCGGGGCGGCCCCTGCCGCCATTTGCTCGGCCCGCGCCGAGAACAGATCGCTCATCGTTCGAGCCTACGGCCCGGTGCCGACCAAGCGGGTGGCGAACCAGTCGGCGGCGAGCTCGGCCACCGCATCGAGTGCCCCGGGCTCTTCGAAGAGATGAGTGGCTCCCGGCACCACCTCGAGCCTGGTCTCCGCGCTCATCTGCTCCTGCGCCTGGCGGTTCAGGTCGAGAACGGTGAGATCGAGCGCTCCCACCACCAGCAGGGTGGGGGCCTCGACGCGGGGGAGAGCCGACCCGGCCAGGTCGGGGCGGCCACCGCGGGACACCACCGCGGCCACTCGATCGGGCCGCTCCGCGGCGGCCCCCAGGGCGGCTGCAGCACCGGTGGAGGCTCCGAAGACGCCGATCGGAGGCGAGGGAGGAAGCCAGTCGATCGCACCCACGACCCGGGCGGTGAGGAGATCGATGTCAAAGCGATGGTGCCTGGTGACCAGGTCGACCTGTTCCTCCTCCTCGGTGAGCAGGTCGAGTAGGAGAGTCTGCATCCCCCGCTCCTGGAGGATCTCGGCCACGTGGCGGTTGCGCGGGCTGTGCCGGCTGCTCCCCGAGCCATGGGCGAACACCACGATGCCGATCCCGGGCTCCCCTTCGAGAGATCCCTGCAGCGTGGTGCCGTCGCGGAGTTCGACGGGGGTGTCTTGGGGCATGAGAGGCCTCGCATCGAGTCGTGTGGTCTTCATTGTATGGACGCCGGCGGGGTGCCCCCATGGCCGGTTTCGGGGGAACGGTCCCTGGGTAGGTTCACGACCAGGATGGATGTGACATGACTGGGGTCAGGAGCCCGAATGACGTCAACCCTTCCCGATGACTTCCCAATCGTGTTCTTGGATGACGGCCCCGTGCCCGACCACGTTCGCGCCGACTCCGAGGAGATGGTCTCGCGTCTGGCGCGCAAGGCACCCCGGCCGGTGCTCTTCGCCCGAGTGAAGGTGATCGTGGATCCCGACCGGGATCCCGACGAGGAGACCATCGCCCAGGGAACCATGGACATCTCGGGCTCGATCATCCGGGCCCAGGTGGCCGCTCCCGCTCCCCGCGACGCGCTCAACGTGCTCCACGACAGGCTGGACCGGCGACTGAGGAGACTCGCCGAGCGCCGGCAGACCGCAGAGAAGCGCCCTCCCCGGACTCCCGAGGGCGAATGGCGCAGCGGGGACCTGCCTGCGGCCCGGCCCGGATATTTCCCCAGGCCGGTGGAGGAGCGAGAGGTGGTGCGACGCAAGGCGTTCTCCCCGGGAGAGGAAATCTCCGTCGACGAGGCCCTGTTCGACCTGGACGTCCTCGACCATCGCTTCTTCCTCTTCACCGACGCCGCCGACGGCGAAGTGTCCGTGGTCTACGAGGAGGATGGTCGCGTGATGCTGCAGAAGGTCTCCGGGGGGACGCCACCCGAGGTGGACGTGTCCCTCGGGGTCGAGCCCAATCCCACGCCCGCTCCCGAGCTGGAAGTGGATGAGGCCAAGCAGCTGCTGGACACCACGAACGCGCCGTTCGTCTTCTTCCGCCATGCGGGCACGGGCGAGGGGCGCGTCATGTACCGCCGGTACGACGGCCATTACGGTCTGGTGGCGCCTGCGGAGTGAGGTGGTCGTTTTCGGCGGCGGCCATCGGGGTAGTGACCCACAGAATGCAACTCGAACCGCGAGGTCGAAGATGACCGGCCCGATCGGCCCATTCCGCAACAGACAAGAGGCCGGGCAGCGCCTCGCCGAGGAACTGGCCGGCTACGGCGAAGAGGACGTCGTCGTCATCGCCCTTCCCCGAGGCGGCGTTCCCGTCGCCTTCGAGATCGCAAAGGAGCTGCAAGCCCCGCTCGACGTCGTGGTGGTGAGAAAGGTCGGGGTTCCCGGGCACGAGGAGCTCGCCATGGGTGCGGTCGCGTCCGGGGGAGTCCTGGTCCGCAACGACGACATCATCTCCGCCCTCGGCATCGGCGACGACGTCGTCGAGGCTTCCGCGGAGGCCAAGCGGCGCGAGGTGTCCGCGCGAGAGCGCGCCTTCCGCGGCGATCGAGAGACTCCCGAGCTGGCGGGCCGCACCGTGATCGTCGTCGACGACGGCATCGCCACCGGGTCCACCATGCGCGCCTCTCTGCGGGCCCTGCGCCAGAGTGGCGCGGAGCGCCTGGTGGTCGCGGTGCCGGTGGCGTCCGAGACCGCCTGCCGGGAGATGCGAGAGCTGGCGGACGAGGTGCTCTGCCTCATCGCCACCGACCAGCTCATCGCAGTCGGACAGTGGTACTTGAACTTCGACCAGGTCTCCAGCGAGGAGGTCGTCGAGCTGCTCGATGCGGCGTCGTCCGTTCATGTGGGTGACGAGCAATGACCGGGACCTCGTGGCGAATCGGCGAGGTAGCCGGTGTCGAGATCAGGGTCGATGTCTCCTGGGGGCTGATCGCGCTCCTGGTGGGCTACACGTTCTTCGTCGTACTGGCCGCGGAGTTCGGCGCGACGACGACGGGGACAGTCGTGGTGGCGGCGATCGCCATGACCCTGGCTTTCTTCGCCTCGGTCCTGATCCACGAGCTGGCCCACTCACTCCTCGCCAAGCAACGAGGCATCACCGTGCGCGGCATAACCCTGTTCCTCTTCGGTGGGGCTACCCATGCCGATCTGGAGACCAAGGAGCCAAAGGACGAGCTGGTCATCGCCGCGGTCGGCCCGCTCACCAGCTTCGCCCTCGCCGGGGTCTTCTGGGTGTTGGCCCAGGTGCCCGGCTCGGACCTTGTCGCCTATGCCGCCGGCTATCTGGGTTGGATCAACCTGGCGCTGGCGGTCTTCAACCTGCTGCCGGGCTTTCCCCTCGACGGTGGGCGCATCGTCCGATCGTTGGTGTGGCGGTCGAGGGGAGACATCGTCGCAGCCACCCGGGTCGCAGCCCGCGGCGGTCGCATCGTGGGCATGGTCATGATCGGCATCGGGGTGTTCGAGCTCTTCTTCCTCGGAGCGCTGGTCGGCGGTCTCTGGCTGATGGCGATCGGCTGGTTCCTGTCCCAGGCGGCCACCGCCTCATTCACCCATCTCCAGTTGAAGACGGTGCTCGACGACGTGCCGGCGTCCCGGCTGATGACGAGAGACCTGGTCGACGTCCCCGCCGGCATCACGGTCCAGCGGGCCGTAGACGACTACTTCATGCGGCACAACTACAACGCCTTCCCCGTTCAAGGAGAACGCGGTGATACCGGCTTGGTCACGATGAAGAGGGTGCGGGAGCTGCCCCGGGACCGCTGGGACAGCGCCACCGTGGACGAGGTCATGGAGCCGCTGTCCGACATGTGCACCGTCAGCCCCTCGGGGGCGGCCGGTGAGGTCGTGGACAAGCTGATGAAAGGGGAGGTCGGCAGGGTGGTAGTGGTCGACCAAGGCGAGGTCGTAGGCCTGATCACTCCCCGGGATCTGGTTCGCTGGCTGGAGAGGGCGCGCGAGCTCGGTCTCTCCGAGAAGGCGATGAGCCTGAGCTGAATGGCGCCGTACCGTCGGTAGCCTCTGAGGGTGGATGCCGCCCTACTCAGCACGGCCCTGCTCTGGGCCGCAGCGACCACCGCCGTCGCGGCCACGGTCTTCCCCTCGCGGCTGAGACCGGGGCTGCTGCTTCAGGTGGCGGCGATACTCGCCTCCCTCTCCGCCGCCACCCTGGGTTGGGCCCTGGTCACGGTCGACCTCTCCCTGGCGTACGTGGCCGAGACGACCTCGCGGTCCACCCCCTGGCCCTACCGGCTGGCGGCGCTCTGGGGCGGCATGGACGGGTCCATGCTCTTCTACGCGGCGATGACCGCGGTGGTGGCCGCCTTCGCTTTCAGGGGACGGCGTCCAGGCCTGGCGATGAAAGTCGCTTCCGGCATGACCGCCGGCCTACTGGCCTTCACCGCGGTCCTCGCCAACCCGTTCACCGAGCTCGCCATACCTGCGGTCGACGGAGCCGGCCTTCTCGCCATCCTCCAGCACCCGGCGATGATCTATCACCCGCCGCTTCTCTATCTCGGGCTCACCACTCTCGTGGTTCCTTTCGCTCTCACCGCGGGGCGGGTGCTCGGCTCTGATCAGCCCGGTGTCCCGGAAGTCGTCTATCGCTGGCTTCTGGGCTCGTGGACCCTCCTCACCATCGGGATGGCAGCCGGATCCAACTGGGCCTACGTAGAGCTGGGTTGGGGCGGGTTCTGGGCCTGGGACCCGGTGGAGAACACCGCTCTCATGCCGTGGCTGGCTATCACCGCCTTTCTCCACACTTCCCGGGTCACCCGTCGCGACGGGCGGCTGGGCCGCTCCACCGCCACCCTGGCCATGATCCCCTTCGCCCTCAGCGTCCTCGGCGTCTATTTGACCCGGTCGGGGATCACCGGCTCGATCCACGCCTTCGCCGAGGACCCGGTCATCGGCCGGATCCTGCTGGGAGCGGCTCTGGTGATAGCAGTCGCGGTGGTGGCTCTCGGCTTGCGCGCTCCTTCCGGGCCGGCCTGGGGCGCGGTCGAGGCGAGACGTGACTCCTGGCTCGCCGGCAACTCCATCCTCGTCGTGGCCGCGCTGGTCTTCGTGCTCATCGGGTCGGCCTACCCCGCCTACGCCCGGGTGTTCGTCGGCGAGGAGGTGGCGATCGACTCCACCTTCTATGTGCTCACCGTCTATCCCGTCGCCCTCCTGATCGTGACCGGCCTGGCCCTGGCCCTGCGTAGCCACTGGAACCTCCCCGGCCCCGCCGGAGGCGAGTGGTTCGGCTTCGTCGGGCTCGCCCTCGTCGTCGGGGTGGGGGTTGTGCTCGTCGCCGGCTCGCAGGCTTGGCCCGCCGCTCCCGGGGTGGGTATTGCCGTGGCCGCCGCGACTGCCTTGGCCATCCAGCTGGTGAGGAGAGGGGGCAAGGAGCTGGTGGCCCACCTCGCCCATCTCGGTCTCGCCTTGGTGGTGTTCGGCGCGGCGGGAAGCGCCCTTGGCGGCGAGTTC
>JAHWLC010000062.1 GCA_019347585.1 Actinomycetota bacterium
TCTCGAGAACGATGCGCTTGCCCACCCGGTGGAGGCCGGCGACCTGGCGTCCGACCGGGGCGTCGTAGGGAGGGTGGTAAGTGCGGAGCACCGAGGGTGAGGCGATCCTCACCCCGGCGACTTCTTGCCCGAGCACCCTCTTTTCCAGGGCCTCGAGGTAGACGACGATGTCGGGTAGCTCCGGCATCGGCGCCGAAGCTAGCGGTCCGCTGAGCGGTCCCTCAGTCGGACATCTCCTCGAAGGCGTCCTCGAAGCTGCGGGCGGCGCGTCTGCGCCCGCTCTTCTCGGCATCGCCGCCGTTGGAGCCGTCCCGGTCGCCACCGCGCTTGCCGCGGTCGCGGCCTTCGCGCCGGCCGCCCCCCTCACCGCCGCGTCCCCGGTCGCGGTCGCCGCCTCGTCCCCGGTCACGGTCGCCACCGCGGCCGCGGTCACGGCCTCGGTCGCCACCTTCTCCACCGCCGTTGCCCGACGGCTTCTCGGAGGGAAGGGTGGCTCCTTCCAGGGCCTCGACCAGCTCCAGGCTGACCTTGCCCCGATCGTCGATCTCCCGCACCCTCACCTTGAGGCTCTCGCCCTCGTCGAGGTAGTCCTCGACCCGCTCGACCCGCTTGGAGCCGTCGATCCTGGAGATGTGGAGCAGACCGTCGCGGCCGGGGAGGATGTTGACGAAGGCTCCGAACTTGGTGATGCTCACCACCTTGCCCTCGTAGACATCGCCCACCTCGGCCTGGGGCGGGAATGCGATCTGCATCACCCTCTCCTTGGCCGCGGCGAGGACGGCGGCGTCGTTGGAGGCAATGCGGACGATGCCGTGGCCCTCCTCCTCGTCGATCTCGATGGTGGCTCCGGTCTCCTCCTCGAGCTCGCGGACCACCGCGCCCTTGGGACCGATGACCTCGCCGATCTTGTCCTTGGGGATCTCGACCGCCTCGATGCGCGGCGCCCACTTGTTCATCTCCGTGCGCGGCTCGGCGATCACTTCCGCCATCGCCTTCAGAATTTGGAGGCGGGCCTCCTTGGCCTGTCGCAGCGCCGACTCGAGCACGTCCGAGGGCAGGCCCTGGATCTTGGTGTCGAGCTGAAGAGCGGTGATCACGTCGGCCGTGCCCGCCACCTTGAAGTCCATGTCGCCGAGGGCGTCCTCGGCTCCGAGGATGTCGGTGAGAGTCACGTACTCGCCGTCGTGGTAGATGAGCCCCATGGCGATGCCGGCGACGGCGTCGCTGACGGGGACACCCGCGTCCATCAGGGACAGAGACGAGGCGCAAACCGACGCCATCGAGGTGGACCCGTTGGAGGTCAGGACCTCGGAGACCAGCCGGAGGGCGTAGGGGAAGTCCTCGGCCGGCGGTATCACCGGGAGCAGCGCCTTCTCGGCGAGGGCGCCGTGGCCGATCTCGCGGCGCTTGGGCCCGCGCATGAACCCGGCCTCACCGGTGGAGAAGGGGGGGAAGTTGTAGTGGTGCATGTAGCGCTTCGACTCGGCCAGAGCCAGGGTGTCGAGCATCTGCTCCATCTTCAGCATCCCCAGAGTCGTGATGTTGAGCACCTGGGTCTCCCCACGCTGGAAGAGGCCCGAGCCGTGGGTGCGCTCGATCACGCCCACCTCGACCGTGAGCGGCCTGATCTCGTCTCTGGCCCGGCCATCGAGACGGATACCGTCCTCGACGACCCGCCTGCGGATCATCTCCTTGACGACTGACTTGAAGGCCCTCTTGGCCTGGGTGAGGGTGGCGGTGTCGTCCTCCTCGATCCCCAGCTCGGCGACCGTCTCGTCGAAAGCGACCGCCTCGGCCTCCGTGCGCTCCTGTTTGCCGGGAATCCGGACCATCTCGGCGACTTTCGGGGTGGCGATCTCCACGACCCGGTTTCGCATCTCTTCGGTGTAGTCGACGGCCTTGGGCCAATCGACGGTGGGGATGTCCACCTGGCCGGCGAGCTCGAGCTGGAGGTCGATGAGCTGGGAGATGTACTCCTTGGACTGCTCGAGACCCTTGGCCACCGTCTCCTCGTCGGAGGGGGCGTCGCCATCGGCGATGAGACGCAGGGCGTCCTCGGTAGCGCCCGCCTCGACCATGACGATGTCGATCTCGCCGGCGTCGTTGCGCCGACCCGCCACCACCAGCTCGAAGACCGACTCCTCGAGGTCCGCCTCGGTGGGGAAGGGGATCCACTCGCCCTTCTTGAGACCGAGCCGGACAGCGGCGATCGGGCCCTGGAAGGGGATGGGGCTGACCGTGAGCGCCGCAGAGGCGCCATTGAGCGCGATCACGTCGAAGGGATTCTCGTGATCGACTGAAAGCGAAGTGACCACGATGTGGGTCTCGTTGCGGAAATCGTCGGCGAAGTTGGGGCGCAGGGGCCGGTCGATGAGGCGATTGGTCAGGATGGCCTGCTCCGACGGACGTCCCTCACGACGGAAGAACGAGCCGGGGATGCGGCCCACCGAGTACATGCGCTCCTCGAAGTCGACGGTGAGGGGGAAGAAGTCGATCCCCTCCCTCACCCCACGGTTCGAGGTCGCGGTGACCAGCATCTCGGTGCCGCCGATCTTGGCCACGACGGCGCCGTCGGCGAGGCGGGCCAGCTTTCCGGTGCGGAGGGTGAACTCTTTGTCGCCGATCTGGGTTTGTACTGATACTTCGGGCACTGAATGCTCCTTTGCTTTCTTTGCTTGGGGAGCCGCGCCCGTTGGCAGTGGTCATGCCTCCACCTCGGCGAGGCATCGCCACTGTCAACCGGGTTGGCTCCGTCTTTTTCTCCGGATTGGCCCGGAAACCGCCGAGGAGCGGACCAGCCGCTCCCCGGGAAACCTGTCAGCGTCTCAGGCCAAGCTTGGCGATGAGACTCCGATATCGCTCTACGTCCTGGCGGCGCAGGTAGTCGAGCAGCCTCCGTCTCTTGCCGACCATCAGCAACAGACCGCGACGACTGTGGTGATCATGCTTGTGATCACGCAGATGCTCGGTGAGGTGGTTGATCCTCTCGGTGAGGAGGGCAACCTGCACCTCCGGCGAGCCGGTGTCGCTGTCGTGTGTGCCGTATTCGGCGACGATCTCGGATGCTGTCTTCATAGCGCGTTGGAACCTGAGGAAATCAGGGATCGACCCCAACTGTACCACCCGGTCTCCCTCAACTCACATTCGGGGAGGCGGTGCTCAGCGCGAGCCGGGTCTGCTCGACGTCGTCGTGGATCTGTGACACCAGATCGTCCACCCGGTCGAAGGCGAGCTCGGGACGCAGGTACCTGACGAACTCCAGGCTGGCCTGCTCTCCATAGACGCTGCGGTCGAAATCCAGGAGGTGGGCCTCGAGCAGGAGCTCGCCCCCGCCGAACGTGGGCCGCACCCCCACGTTCACCGCGGCCTGCCGCATCTCGTCCCCGAGATGGGCGAAGCAGGCGTACACCCCGGTGGCGGGAATCAGCTTGCGGGGCGGCGGTCTCAGGTTGATGGTGGGATAGCCGAGATCGGCGCCTCGCCGATCGCCCTCGACCACGGTGCTGGTGACCCGGTACCAGAAACCGAGCAGCGTCGCCGCCTCCTCGGGCCGGCCCGCTTCGAGGAGGCTCCTGATCCGCGTCGATGAGATCTGGCCTTCCCGATCCCCGACCAGATCGACCACTTCGAGAGCGAAGCCGTGGCGGGCCGAGAGCAGCTCGAGCAAGGGCACGTCGCCGCTGCGGTCCCTTCCGAAGCGGAAGTCGCCTCCTACCACCAGGTGCTCCAAATTCATCTTCCCGATCAGGACCCGCGTCACGAACTCCTCCGGACCGAGACTCTTGATCGCCGCCAGGTCGAGCACTCCGACCTGGACCACACCCAGACCGGCGAGGATGGCGATCCGCTCGTCGATGGTGGTCAGCAGCCGGGGCGCCGTCCCCGGGGCCAGCACCTCCACCGGATGGGGGTCGAAGGTGAGCACCGTGGGCGCCAGCCCCGAGTCGAGGTGATCGATCAGCCGGCGATGGCCGAGATGGACTCCGTCCAGCACCCCCACCGTCATCGACGAACCGGTGTAGAGCGGGTCCCACTCGCTCCATGGACCGAACAGGGCTCTCACCCGGCCAGCACCACCTCTGGCCTCGCCTGCTCCCCGACCCGGCGGTACACGGCGAGGAGATCGCCGTCGCCGTTCACCACCTTGTATGGGGCATCCTCGGGTGCGCCCGCCATCTCGGCGCCGACGAACCTCATCCCGTGCCTCACCCCCGCCGCCGTCTCCGAGGCCACCTCCACGGTGGGCATGTCGGTGAGCGCCTGGCATGGGGTGAGGAGATGATCGGCCCAGCGATCCAGCTCATCGAGATCGAGGGAGTCGGTGGCCGACAGCGATCCGATCCTCGTCCTGCGCAGGGCGGTGAGATGGGCGGCACCGCCGAGTACACCGGCCATGTCGTCGGCCAGCGAGCGCACATAGGTCCCCTTGCCGCAGACGACTCTGAACTCGACCTCGGGATAGGGGCCGGGGCCCGCCGAGAGCATCTCCAGCTCGTGGACCACGACCGGGCGCGCCTCCCGCTCGACGACCTCCCCTTCCCGGGCCAGCTCGTAGAGCCGGCGACCCTGGTGCTTCAGGGCCGAGACCATGGGGGGGACCTGACGGATGTTCCCGACGAAACGCTGGGCGACGGCCTCCAGCTCCTCGAGCTCGAGATCCATGGGCTCCCGGGTGAGGACCGCTCCGTCGGCATCGAGGGTGTCGGTGGCCACCCCGAACTGGGCGGTGGCGAAATACTCCTTGGGCAGGTCCTGGATGTAGCGGATCAGCCTGGTCACCTTGCCGACGGCCAGGACGAGGACCCCTGTGGCCATGGGATCGAGAGTCCCGGCATGACCGACCTTCTTCACCCCGGTCGCCTTGCGCACCCGGCTGACCACCTGGCTGGAGGTGGCTCCTTGGGGCTTGTCGACGATGAGAAAGCCCCTGGTCACCTATAGCCCTCGATACGACGGTGGACCTCGGCGAGGACCTTCTCCGGGGGTTCCTCGCTGGTGAATCCGGCGGCGAGCCGGTGCCCGCCGCCCCCCATGCCGGCCGCGAGCGCCCCCACGTCGGTGTCGCCCCGGGAGCGGAGACTGACCTTCACCCTGCCGTCCTCGTGCAGCTTGGCGAGAACCGCAACATCGGCCTCGGCGGCGAGTCGAATGATGTCGATGAGGTTGTCGATGTCGCCCCAGCCGATCCCGGCCTCGGTGAGATCGGCCTCGGTGATCGTCGTGGAGACGACGCCCTTATCCCGCTCGAGATGGGCGCGGCTGAGCGCGGCGCCTGCCGCCTTGAGATAGCCGAACGGGGCTTGCTCGTAGACGTGCCGGCTCACCTGGGACGGGTTCGCCCCGGCGGCCACCAGGTCGGCGGCGAGGCGGAGGGTGCGAGGGGATGTGCTCGCGTACTGGAAGCGGCCGGTGTCGGTGACCAGAGCGGTGAGCAGGCACTGGGCGATCTCGGGGGTCGCCTCCCATCCCAGCTCGACGAGCAGGTCGTGAACCAGCTCACCGGTCGCCGCCGCCGACGGATCGATGAGCGAGACGTCACCGAAGCCCTCGTTGGTGGCGTGATGGTCGACGACGATCAGCTTCTCGGCCTTGGAGGCGTTGGAGCCGAGCTCGGCGAGCCGCTCCGCGGAGCCGGCGTCGAAGACCACCATGAGCTCGGGCTCCGCGGGGAAGTCCTCCGGCGGGACCAGGAGCTCGGTGGGGAGGAATCCCAGGTTCCCCGGCACCGAGTAGGGCGAGCCGAATGATGCCGCCACCTCCTTGCCGGCGTCGCGGGCGGCGAGACCAAACGCCAGCATCGATCCGAGAGCGTCTCCGTCGGGCCCGACATGGCAGGCGAGAGCGACCGACCCGGCCTGCCGGATCAGGTCCGCGGCCGCTTTCAGGTTTGCCCGGTCACTCATCGTCACCCTCCCCGGATTGGGACAGCTCTCTGAGGATGGCCTCGATCCGCTCCCCGCTGACGACACCAGGGTCGATGACGAACTCGAGGGACGGGGTGTACTTCATCCTCACCTCCCGGCCGATCGCCGACTGGAGGCGGCGAGATGCCCTTCTCAGGGCGGCCAGGGCGGACTCGTGGGCCTCGGTGTCGAGCACGTCGAAGTACACGGTGGCGGTGCGCAAGTTGGGAGCGGTGTCGACGCCGGTGATGGTGACCATCTCCAGTCGCGTGTCGTTGAGCCGCTCCATCTCCTCGGCGAGCACCTCGCGGAGGATCGCGTTCACCCTGAGCATCCTGTCGCTCATCTATCCATCACCTGCCCGTTCTGTGAGCAGAAAACACCGTATAGCTCACATTTCTCCTCACAGAACGTTCACTCCGGGTCCTCCATGTCGGTGATGAACAGGTCGATGACCTCGACCTCCAGACAGGAGTCAAGGTAGTTACGGAGCTTTGACATCTGCATCCCCAGGCTCTCCCCGTCAGGCGCGGCGATGGCCACTCCGATGGCGGCCCGCTGCCATAGGTCGTGATGCCCTACCTCGGCGACGCTGTACGAGCCCAGCCGCTTGATCCCATCGATGACGGGGCGCAGCACCGCCCGCTTCGCTTTGAGGGATTGGGGAGCGGGAAGATGCAACTCGACCCTGAGGGCCGCGGCGCGCATCAGGTGCGGGCGACTTCTCGAATCTCGTACACCTCGATGCTGTCGCCCTCCTT
>JAHWLC010000063.1 GCA_019347585.1 Actinomycetota bacterium
AGCGACTGTCGGAGCATCGCCTTCCCCAACATCTCCACGGGGGTTTACGGCTTTCCCCTCCGGCTCGCCGCCGAGACCGCCATCGGGGCCGTGCAGGCTTGGGTGGAGGCCAACCAGTCGGCCATGGACGACATCGTGTTCGTCTGCTTCAACGACGAAAACCACTCCCTCTACGAAGAGCTGTTGGGCTGATCCCGCCGGGAGGAGAGCCGGGATCGATGCCGTTCCGCTGCACCCAGCGGCGAAACCACCACCATTGGTCGTCTGCTTTGCCGGCTCCCGGGATGGGCTTTCCGGTTCCGGGCAAGTCGTCGAGTTCCCCCCGTTCCATCGCCTCCCGGATCAACCGGTCGACGTACATCTCTGCTGAGCCGTCGGTCACTGAGGCGGAGGCTACCGCCCGCCGTCGACAGCGAGGTCGCGGGACCGCCTCTGGATGGTGATCCTGTAGCTACCCAGCTCCCATGACCGGCACTTGGGCAGACTCGATGCGATTCTGCGGTGCTCCGCCTCGCGGAGCCGTTCGTCGTGGATGGCTCTGGCGAACTCGTACATGGCGACCTTATTCTCCTTCTATGCCCTCAACCTCGGCGGTAAGGGCCTATCTCATCTACGCTAGTTACGCTATCTGCTAGACTGTAACAAGTCAAATGAATTTTTCCCATTACTCAGACCGACCGGTGGCCCTCGCCGTCGATCTCGTCAACACCCTCCAGACCGGCGAGGACACCATCGGGGAGCCCGCACAGTTCGAGGCGTTCATCAACGAGTACCGGGACATGTGGGAGGACGTGGCCACGCTTCCCGAGCCGGCGGAGCTGGGCAAGGTGCACAGGCTGCGTGAGTCGCTGCGCTCGGTCTTCGAGTCCCCCGACCACGCCACCGCCTCCGACAGGATCAACAAGATCCTCAACGACTACGGCGCCATCCCCCGGGTCTCGGTGCACAACGGCGAGCCGCACCTCCATTTCGAACCGGCGCAGGGAAACCTGATCTGCTGGCTCGGAGCCATAACCGCCATGGGGCTGGCCACGGTGCTCATCGAGCACGGGATGGAGCGGTTCGGCGTGTGCAATGCAGGCGACTGCGAAGACGTCTTCGTCGACAGCTCACGCAATCGGTCGCGTCTCCACTGCTCGACCACCTGCTCCACCAGGGAGGCCGTGGCCTCCTACCGGAGACGTCAGGCCGAGTAGAACTCTGGCTACCCCTCCGATAGCTGGTGGGGGCGGGCGGTGATCTCCAGCACCTCGCCTCCCCGGAGCACGGTGAGCTCGAAGTCCTTCCCCACCCTGTCGCCGGTCATGAGTGACTGGAGGTCCCGGGCATCCGCCAGCTTCTCCCCCCCACCGGAGATGATGATGTCGCCGGGACGCAACCCAGCGGCCTGCGCCGGGCTCCCTTCGACCACCTCCACCACCTCGATACCCCGCTCCCTCCCCAGCTCGTCGACGAGACGGGGCGGCAACGGGCGCGAGCCGCCGGCCACACCCAGGTAAGCCCGGCGCACCCGGCCCTCCTCGACGAGGGCGCCGATGATCGTCTTGGTGACCTGGTCGATGGGCACGGCGAGCCCGAGCCCCTGTCCGACCATGGGACCGACGAGAGCGGTATTGATCCCGACGACCCTCCCCCGGGAGTCGGCGAGGGCACCGCCGGAGTTGCCCGGGTGCAGGGCCGCGTCGGTCTGGATCACGTTTTCGACGAGGCGGCTGTGCCGGGCGCTGCCCGCCGCCATGGAGCGGCCCAAGGCGCTCACCACCCCGGCGGTGACCGAACCTGCGAAGCCGAGCGGATTGCCCACCGCCACCACGAGCTGGCCGACGACCAACCGGGAGGCGTCGCCGAGGGTGGCAGGAGGCGCCTCACCACCGCTGAGCTTGAGCACCGCGAGATCGGACAGCCGGTCCCTGCCCACCACGTCGAACCCGGCTTCCCAGCCGTCGACGAAAACTGCGCCCCCTCGATCCGACCCTTCGACTACATGAGCCGAGGTGAGCATGAGCCCGTCACCGCTGATGACAACACCGGAGCCTGCCCCGTCGCGCCATCTCCCGCCGCTCGCCTGTCTTCGTGGTGAGGGCCACGACCGAAGGGAGCAGCTTCTCGGCGACACCGGTGACTACCTGCGAATAGGCGTCGAGGGGGTCGTTCCCGCTGTCTTCCTCGAACGCGATCGGGACGGCCAGTCCCTGCCAGTCGCCTTCCATCGCCCGATTATCCCCGGATCCGACTGATAGACGTGGCTGTCGTCAGAAGACCCGGGAGATGAGACGCCGCCGGAGGAAGAGCGCGGCGACCAGCCCGAAGGCGAACCCTCCGGCATGGGCTTCCCAGGCGACGTTGGTGCCACCCAGCCCGAACTGGGCCACGAACCAGATCCCGAGGAACAGAGCCGCGGGAAGCGGAACGAGCCACCATCCGACCAGGGAGACGATGCGGTGACCGGGAAAGAACACCGCGTAGACGCCCAGGATGGCGGCGATCGCTCCCGAGGCGCCGACCAGCGGGATCGTCGACGAAGGGTTGGCGATCACGAACACCAGCGTGGCGGCCACCCCGCCGACCAGGTACACGATCAGGTATCCGATCATCCCGAACGCCTCCTCGACGTTGTTGCCGAAGATCCACAGGAACCACATGTTGAACAGCACGTGGCCCACCGAGCCGTGGAGGAACATCGAGATGAAGATGGCGAACCAGGGGCTCTTCTCCGGGAACAGGGGCTCTTCGGGCACCGAGGAGCAGGCGCCGGCCTCGACCTCCGTCGGACTCAGGGGGTCCCCGGTGGTGATCTCGCAGGCGATGGCGGCCCGGCGGTAGAGGAACTCCTCCTCTCCTTCCTCCGCCCCGCCCTGGACCCCGAAGAAGACGAAGAGGTTGGCCGCGATGAGCACGATGGTGATCACCGGGGTGGTGCGGGTGGGGTTGAGGTCGCGGACCGGGAACACGACGCGCGGATCCTATGACCGCTCTCGTTATCTTGTGCGGATGGACCGGCCGGTCGACGAGGTGCGAGGGGTGACCGGGCGCGCCGTGACCTTCCTCGAGCTCTTCTTCGACCTGGTCTATGTGTTCGCCATCATCCGGGTCGTAGGTCTGATCCACGCCGATCCCACCGCCGGGGGGCTGGCCAAGGGGGCGCTGTTGCTCATGGTGATGTGGTGGACCTGGTCGATCTACACCTGGACCACCAATTGGACCGGCACCGCCTCGATCTCCGTCAAGCTGTTCCTCCTCGCCGCCATGGGCGCCACCCTGGTGATGGGCATCGCGGTCCCCGAAGCCCTCGGGGAGCAGTCGGCGCTCTTCGGGACGTCGCTGTTCATCGCCAGGGTGCTGGCAGCCGGGCTCTACTTCACCGCCTCCAGGGACCACCCCCAACAGCGGGGCGCTTTCATGACCTTCTTCCCCCTCTCCTCCCTGGCCGCGGTGCTCTTCCTCGTCGGCGGATTCCTCGGGGGCAACATGGTCCTCGGATTCATCCTCGGCGGGGTGGCCGCCGACCTCGTGGGGGCGATCAACGCAGGCAGGGGGGCGTGGGCGGTCGACGCCAGCCATTTCGCCGAACGCAACGGGCTGTTCATCATCATCGCCCTCGGCGAATCGATCGTGGGCCTCGGTATCGCCGCCTCGAGGACCCCCGCAGACCTCCCCCACCTGACCGCTTTGGTGGTCGCCTTCGTGGGGGTGGCCACTCTCTGGTGGGCCTATTTCGACGAGGCGGCACCCTATGCCGAAGAGCGGATGGCAGAGCTCACCGGACGATCCCGGCGCCGGTTCGCCAGAGACTTCTACACCCTCGGCCTCTATCCGCTGGTGGTGGGGATCGTGTACTTCGCCGTCGGTCTCGAGGAGGTCGTGTCCCATCCCGGCGACCCGCTGGGCATCATCGATCGCTTCGCTCTCGGGGCGGGGCTGGCCCTGGCCCTGCTGGGCATCGCCCTCGGCACGTGGAGAGGCAAGCGGTTCCTGCGCGGGGAGATGATTCTCGCCGGGGCGATCCTCCTCTCCCTGGTGTTGATCGGGTTACCGGTGTCGGCGCTGGCCTTCGCCCTCCTCGTGGTGGGGGTGCTGGTGGTGACTCTGATCGTGGAGAGGGCCGAGCCGAGGCTCGCCTGATGGGAGAGCCGGGGCCGCTCAGCCTTCCACGGTGAACTCGGCGACCATGCCCTGGGTGAAGTGAGGCGGCTGGGTGGCTGCGCCCTCATCCTCGGGCAGATCCTCGAAGGACTCCGTGCCCACCGGGATGAAGCAGACGATGGCGTAGCGACCCGCCTCGAGGTCGGTGAAGAGGATGTCCTCGTTCCCCGGCTCGGCAAAGGCCACGCCGGAGAAGGTGACGTTGCCCATCGCCTCCTCCTCGGGCATCGCCAGAAGCTGGTCGACGGTCAACGCCTCGTCGTTGATCCGGAAGACGACCAGCTCGTGCAGCTCGTCCCCAGTGTTATCGAACTCGAAGGCGACTTGGCCGGCCGGGACCGTGGCGGGCACGTTGGTGTAGCCATAGTCGAAACCCTCCACCTGGTGGCTCTCGATGGCGCAGTTGTCCACGATGAACTGGTCGACGGCATGCTCGGCGGCCTCATACTCATCCGACTCGAGGGCCGCCTGGTCCCCGGTTTCGATAGCCGACCTGGAGCCGGAGGCGACGGTGGCCACCTCGTCCTGGAGCTCCTCTGGTGCATTGGCCTCGAGCTCGTCGATGAGGGGATCGACCCTCTCCGCAAACTCGCCGAGAGCGGTGTTGATCTCCTCCTGGGTCGCCGCGTCGAAATCGATGTCAGGGCCACGAGCCATGGCCACCTGGGCCTCCACTGCCGGCTCGCAGAACGCCTCTGCCGTTCCGCCTTCCACTCCGCCGGGCGTCGCCTGACAGCTCGCCGCTACCACCGCCAGTGCGGTCACGACGCCGTAGAACCTCAGTCGGGTCACGAGTATTTTTCCTCTCTGATTCGGATCCAAGATCAGTCGTTACCCGTCGTCAGGCGATGCACAAACCCTGCGACTGCCAACTGAGCGGATTCGACCCGGATAGGGGCCGCAGTACCTGAGAGCTTCGCCTGTCAGCCGAGGGTCGCCGTCATCGAGATGGGGACGTTGCCGGCGAGGGCCTGGGATACAGGGCAGTTCTCCTTGGCGGTCTCGGCCAGCTCGTTGAACTGGTCCTCCTCGATGCCCTCCACCTTCCCGTTCGCAGTCAACTCCATCGAGGTGATCCCCTCACCCGCCACGAAGGTCGCGGTCGCGGTGACGTCGAGGGTGGTCGGTGGAGTGCCGTTCTTGTCGAGGATGTTGGAGAAGGCCATCGAGAAGCAGGCGGCATGGGCGGCGGCGATCAACTCCTCGGGGGTTGTGATCGAACCCTTCTCCTCGGCCCGCGCCTTCCAGTTGACCTCCAGGGGCCCGGCAACCCCGCTTCCCAGGGTCGCGGTGCCCCTGCCTTCGAAGAGATTGCCCTCCCAGTGAGCGCGTCCGGTGCTCCTTATCGCCATTCAATTCCTTTGCTCGCGTGCGTCCGACACTACCCGGGGGTCTCCGGGCTCAATCGTGGCTAGCCGTGAGTGGGGAACCCGAGATCGACTCCGCGGTGGATCGGGTCGGCCCAGCGGGAGATCACGACCTTCTGACGGCTGTAGAACTGGACGCCTTCGGGCCCGTAGATGGCGTGGCTGCCGAAGATGGAGTTCTTCCAGCCGCCGAAGGAGTAGAAGGAGAGAGGCACCGGGATGGGGACGTTGACCCCCACCATGCCGACCTGGATCTCGCGCTGGAACTTGCGGGCGGCGCCTCCGTCGTTGGTGAACACGGCGGTCCCGTTCCCGTAGGGGTTCTCGTTGATCAGCCGGATGGCCTCTTCGTAATGCTCCATGCGGACCGTGGAGAGGACCGGCCCGAAGATCTCATCGGTGTAGATCGACATGTCCGGGGTCACCTGGTCGAAGAGGGTGGGGCCGAGGAAGAAGCCGTCCTCGTACCCGTCGACCACGAAGTCCCTGCCGTCGGCGACGAGGAGAGCACCTTGCTCCACCCCCTCGTCGACGTAACCACGCACCCGATCGAGGTGGGCCCTGGTCACGAGAGGGCCCATCTCCACCCCGGGCCGATCGCCGGGGCCCACGTTGAGCTTGGAGATCCGGCTCTGCACCCCGTCGATGAGACCGTCGCCGGCGTCTCCGACCGCGACCACCGCCGATATCGCCATGCACCGCTCCCCCGCCGAGCCGTACCCGGCGGAGACCGCGGCGTCGGCGGCCAGGTCGATGTCGGCGTCGGGGAGCACGATCATGTGGTTCTTGGCGCCACCAAGTGCCTGAACCCGCTTCCCGTGGCGGGTCCCGGTCTCGTAGATGTGACGGGCGATGGGCGTCGACCCGACGAAGGAGACGGCGGAGACGTCTGGATGGGTGATCAAGGCGTCGACTGCCTCCTTGTCGCCGTGGACGATGTTGAACACACCGTCGGGGAGGCCGGCCTCGGCGAGCAGCTCGGCGGCGAGATGGTTCACCGATGGGTCCTTCTCGGAGGGCTTGAGGACGAAGGTGTTGCCGCAGGCAATGGCGATCGGGTACATCCACATGGGCACCATCGCAGA
>JAHWLC010000064.1 GCA_019347585.1 Actinomycetota bacterium
TCCGTGAACTGTCCGAGCAGGAACGCGCCGACTACCTGCGGCGCTGGCTCAACGTGCAGCGGACCTTCACCGAGCACCCGAACACCGCCCTGCGGGATGCCGACGAACTGGTCACCGCCGTCTTCGTGGACATCGGTTACCCCTCGGAGCGGTTCGAGGACCGCGCCGCCGACCTGTCCGTCGAACACGCCGACGTCGCCCGCGACTACCGGGAGGCCCGGGCCGTCGTGGAGGACGTCCAGCGTGGCACCGCCGGCACCGAGGAGATGCGACGCGCCATGCTGCAGTACCGCGGCGTGTTCCAGCGCGTGGCCGACGTCGACGTCAGCGAGGAACCGGAACGGGAATCCCAGACGTGGACGACGCGTCCGGGGCTGCTCCCCGACGAGGACCGTGCGACGCTCGCCAACCGCATGCAGCAGGTCGAGGAGACCTTCATCGACGACGCCTCCGCCTCCGTGCGGCAGGCCGACGAGCTGGTCACCGACGGCCCCTATGCCAGATCCCGCCACCCGATGTATGTGGGCTGGACGCTCATTTACGGCGGTATCAGCCTGGTGACGGGCAATGTTTGGCTTGTGTTCCTGTTCCCGCCACTGCTGGGTTTGGCCCATCTCGAGACCACCCGGGAGGAGAAGGAGCTGCGTTCGGCATTCGGAGCCGAATATGACGAGTATCGCTCACGAGTACGCCGATACTTCTGACCGTGAAGATCAACGTCGTCACCATGTTTCCCGAGTACTTCGCGGGCCCTCTCCAGGTCTCGATCGTGGGGCGCGCCATCGAGTCCGGGACCCTCGAGGTGGAGCTCCACGACCTGCGGGAGCACGGTGTGGGCAGGCACCGCCAGCTCGATGACGCCCCCTTCGGAGGTGGGCCCGGGATGGTGATGATGGTCGAGCCGCTGGCTGCTGCGCTGGAGCCGCTGGCCCACACGCATCGGATCCTCTTCACCCCGGCGGGGGAGAAGATGACCCAGAGCACGCTCGACATCTGGTCCGACCTCGAGGAGATCACCATCGTGTGCGGCCGGTTCGAGGGCGTCGACCAGCGAGTCGTCGACAACCTGATCGACCAGGAGGTCAGTCTGGGCGATTACGTGCTCGCCGGCGGCGAGGTGGCGGCGGCGGCCGCCATCGAGGGGATGGCGAGGCTGCTCCCGGGGGTCATCGGCAATCCCGAGTCCCACCAGACCGAGTCGTTCCGGGATGGGCTGCTCGAGGAGCCGGTCTACACGCGGCCCGCCGAGTTCCGGGGTTGGAGCGTGCCCGAGGTCCTGCTCAGCGGGCACCATGGCCGGATCGAGGAGTGGAGAGCGGAGCAGCGCCGCCGCCGCACCGAGGAGCGTCGTCCCGACCTGCTCGGAGATGGCGCCGATTCGGATAGCTGATAGAATCCGTCTCTCCGGGACCGCCAATGTCTCCCCCGGTCTCGCAGGAGCTCCTCATGAACGATCTTCAGGCACTGGAAAACGCGCATGTGCGTGACGATCTCCCTGATTTCCGACCCGGCGACACGGTAAAGGTGCATGTCCGGGTGGTCGAGGGCGGCCGGGAGCGGATCCAGATGTTCGAGGGGTTGGTCCTGGCCCGCAACGGGAGCGGTCCCCGCGCCTCGTTCACCGTCCGCAAGGTGAGTTTCGGGGTCGGGGTGGAGAGGGTCTTCCCGCTCCATGCGCCGATCATCGCCAAGATCGAGGTCCTCCGTCGCGGCGACGTCCGCCGCTCCAAGCTCTACTACCTCCGGGATCGGGTCGGTAGGTCGGCCCGGATCAAGGAGCTGCGCGACTGATCCCCCAGGCCCGCGACCACCATCTGGAGCCGGGCGAGGAACAGCCCAACACCCCCAAGAAGAAGAGGCGGTCGTTCTGGGCGGAGCTGCCCGGCCTCCTCCTCACCGCACTGGTGATCGCGGTCGTGGTCAAGACCTTCCTCGTCCAGCCCTTCTGGATCCCGTCCGAGTCGATGGTCCCCACCATCGAGGTCAACGACCGGGTCATGGTCAACAAGCTCGCCTACGAGCTGGGTGAGCCGCAACGGGGGGACGTGGTCGTCTTCCGCGACCCTGCCGAGCCCGATCTGGACGAGTCCATCCCCGAGGCGGTGATCCGCTCCGTGCTCGAGGCGGTGGGAGTGCGGACCAGGGGCCGGGATGATCTGATCAAGCGGGTGATCGGTCTCCCCGGGGAGACCGTCGAGATCAGGGGCAACCGGGTCCTGGTGGACGGGGCCCCTCTCGAGGAGCCCTATCTCGACGACGGGGCGACCATGCCCGACGAGGGGCCGTTCCGAGTCGGCGAGGACGAGGTGTTCCTGATGGGGGACAACCGCCAATTCAGCTTTGACAGCCGCCGCTTCGGTCCCATTGGCCTCGAGGATGTGATCGGCCGGGCCTTCGTCGTCATCTGGCCCCTCTCCAACGTCGACCGCCTCTAGAAAGGCGGGCCCTTCCCGGGCATAGTTACCCCGTGAGCCGGCATATGATCGCCTGGTCGGCCACGAGGAGAACATGGAAGAGGAGCTGGAGCGTTACGAGTCAGAGGTCGAGCTCAAGCTCTACCGGGAGTACCACGACGTCCTCCCCATGTTCAAGTACGTGGTCGAGACCGAGAGGCGGTTCTACCTGGCCAATGCGGTCGATATCGAGGTGCGCGAGGTCAACGGCTCGGTCTTCTTCCAGGTCGAGATGAGGGACGCCTGGGTGTGGGACATGTTCCGCCCCGCCCGCTTCCTCCAGCACGTCCAGGTCCTGACATTCCGCGACGTCAACATCGAGGAGCTGGAGAGGTCGGAGCTCAAGCTCTGAGCGGCGCCCGCCGCCGGCTCGGCGGCCTGGGGGAGCGAATCGCCTGCTGGTACCTGCGCGATCAGGGGATGGAAGTAGTCGCCCGCAACGTTGTCGTCGCCGGTGGTGAGATCGACATCGTGGCCCGCGACCGCGGCCGCGTCGTCGCCGTGGAGGTCCGCACCAGCACCGGCAGGGATGACCCGATCGATGCCCTCGACGAGCCGAAGCGGGGCCGGGTCGCCCGTCTCGGCTCCAGAATCGGGGCAAGCCGTGTCGATCTGATCGGCATCGGTCTGGGCGACGAGGGGATCGACCTCCATTGGGTCCCCGGGCGGCCGCGGTGACCGGGCGATCCGAAGGAGCTCAGCGCGGCGGCGACTGAGAGCCGTAGCGCCGGCGCAGCTCTTTGTGCCAACAGCCCTGGTGCCAGTGCCGCCGCAGGTCGGGCAGGTCGTCGGGCACGACCACGACGTGGAAGGTGCCTGCCGGGATGGTGCGCTCGCACCCCGGGCACAGGTACTCCTTGCGCGCCTGGTAAGGCTGCACCGGGGTCACGGTCACGTCGAGAAGATCGCCCAACCGATCACCGCCAGGGTCGCGGCCACGGCGAGCACCACCATCACGATGTCGGCGGCGCTGCGGTCGTGGCTCCGGAAAGGGTTGAAGCCCATGACCGGACGGTAACCGGGCCTGCCGCATGTCTACCGTCACCGCGGTGAGCTGGCTGCGAGACCATGACGACGGCGCCGTTCGCCGGCTGGTGATCGACCGGCCCGAGCGCAAGAACGCCATCCCCCACGACGGGTGGCCCGAGCTGACCGAGGCCTTCCGGCGCTTCGAAGCCTCGCCGGCCCGGGTGCTGATCATCGGGGGAGAAGGAGGCGATTTCTGCTCCGGCGCCGACCTCGACCCTACGAGCCGCGAGGGGCTCGACTCCGCGGCCGCCCGCCATCGACGGATGAAGCTGGTCGGCGAGGCGGCTCGGGCCCTGCACCGCCTCACCAAGCCGACGATCGCGGCGGTCGACGGCGTCGCCGTCGGCGCCGGGATGAACCTGGCCCTGGGTTGCGATATCGTGGTCTGCAGCGATCGGGCCCGGTTCTCGGAGATCTTCGTCAGGCGGGGCCTCACCCTCGACTTCGGGGGGAGTTGGCTCCTCCCCAGGATCGTGGGACTGCAGCGGGCCCGGGAGCTGGCGTTGTCCGGGCGGATGGTCGGTGCCGAGGAAGCGGTGCGTCTCGGTCTGGCGATCGTGATGGTTCCGGTCGACCGGCTCCAGGATCGGGCCTCCGAGATCGCCGCCGGGTTTCTCGCCGGCGGGCCTTTCGCCCAGATGCTGATCAAGAGGGCCCTCGCCGCTTCCTTCGAGACCGGCTTTGGGGACGCCATCGCTTCCGAAATCCATTCCCAGACGGTGGCTCTGGGCACCGAGGACGCCGCCGAGGGAATGGCGTCTTTCCTCGAGAAGCGCGACCCGGAGTGGAAAGGCCGCTGATGGCTGGTCAGGCCTCCCCGATGTCCTCGAACCAGAGGTCGGGGCGCTCGGCGATGAACCTCTCCATCATCCTGATGCATCTCTCGTCGCCCACGACCTCGAGCTCGACCCCGCGCCGGACGAGCAGGCTCTCGGCGCCGGTGAAGGTCTCGTTCTCGGCGATCACCACCTTGGGGATGCCGTAGAGGAGGATCGCCCCGCTGCACATGTCACAGGGCGACAGGGTGGTGTAAATGGTGGCTCGCCGGTAGACGGACGGGGCCAAGCGGCCCGCGTTCTCTATCGCGTCCATCTCGGCGTGGAGGACAGCCGATCCCTTCTGGACCCTCCGGTTGCGCCCCCTTCCCAGGATCGCCCCGTCGACCACCAACGCCGACCCGATGGGGATGCCGCCCTCTTCCAGGCCCGAGCGGGCCTCCTCTACCGCCGCCTCCAGGCCGATATCCACCATGACCGGGCAGGTTAAGCCGGGTCTAGGGTGCGGCCAATGCCCAGGATGGCGATAGCGGGGCCTTCCGCCGTGGTGACCGGTGCCGGGGCCCGGGTGGCCGAAGGGGGCGGCTCGGTGGTGGATGTCGCGGTCGTCGCGGGGCTGACGGCGATGTGCACCGAGCCCGGGCTGTGCGCCCCTGCCGGCGGGGGATACCTCACCATTGACGTCCCCGGGAGTCGACCGCTGGTCATCGACTGCTACATGGCCTATCCGGGCCTTGGCTTCGACGGCGAGCCCGTGCTCCGCGAGGTGAGCATGGACTATGGGGGGATGATGACCACGCTCGTCGGGGCGGGGTCGGTGGCGGTTCCCGGGGCGTTCGCCGGCCTGGAGACGGCGGCGGCGATGTTCGGCGTCGTGCCCTGGCGCGAGTTGCTCGAGGTGGTGGCCGGGACGGTGGAGGACGGCTTCCCCATGAGCGAGACGGCGCGGCTCTACCTGACCTTCGCCGGCGAGCCGATCTTCTCCCAGGACGCCGCGACCCGGGCCGCCCTCTACTCGGGCAACCGGCTGGTCGGGGCGGGGGAGACCGTGCATTTCGCCGGGTTGGCCGACACGCTGCGGCTGATCGGTGAAGAGGGGGCGGAAGTCTTCTACCGCGGGGAGCTGGGACAAGCCGTGGTCTCCGACCTCGTCGGGCGAGGCGGGCAACTCACCATGGAGGATCTCGCCTCCTACCGGGTGGAGCTGCGCAACCCGATCGGCGTCGAGGTCGGGGGCTTCGCCGTCGCCACCAACCCTCCCCCCGCGGTCGGAGGGGTGACGGTGGCGCTCGCCCTCCGCGGTCTGGCCGGCCACTCCCCGAGTGTTCTGGTGCTGACCGAGTCGCTGATCGCGGCTCTGCGGGCCCGATTCGACGATCTGGCCGCTGATCGTGAGGTGTGGGCCGCCGAAGCACTGGCACGGGCCGGTCTTCGATCGCCCTCGACCATCGCAGTCTCGGTGGTGGGAGAAGACGGAGCGGCGGTGGCGTTGAGCATGTCCGCCGGCTACGGCGCCGGTGTCATCCCCAGGGGGACCGGGATGCTGATGAACAACTCGGTGGGGGAGGTGGAGCTGACCCCGGGCGAGCCACCCGAGCCGGGGGAGAGGATGATGTCGAACATGGCTCCGTCGGTGGGGCGGGGGGATCGGGGTCTGTTCGCCGTAGGATCTCCCGGTGCGGATCGAATCACCTCGGCCGTGGTCTCCGCGGTGGCGTGGATCGCCGCCGGCGAGGACCTGGAGACGGCGATCGAGCACCCACGGGCCCATCCCGAGTTCGGCGAGTGGGGAGTGAGGGTCGCCGCGGAGCCGGGACTCGATCTGGAGGGCCTGGAATGGCCGGTGCGCCAATTCGAGGAGAAGTTCATGTACTTCGGCGGGGTCAACGGAGCGGCGCTGCTCGAGGGTGGGCTCCAAGCCCATGCCGACTCGCGGCGGGCGGGCCATGCAGTGGTCACCGGCTGACGAACCCCTAGATCCGGTCACATCCCCCCCGTACCTTCGCTTCCATGTTCGCCGCTACCACATCGGTGGCGCTGGTCGGGGGAGACGCTAGACAGGTCGAAGTCGAGGTCCACGTCGGCTCGCAGAAGGATGTCTTCAAGCTGAGCGGGCTTCCCGACACAGCCCTCCGCGAGGCCAAGGACCGGGTGAGGGCTGCGGTCGCCTCATCAGGCGCCCACTTCCCCAACCGAACGGTCACAGTCAACCTCGCGCCCGCCGACCTCCCCAAGGCGGGCACCGACTACGACCTCCCCATCGCCCTCGCCGTGCTCGCCG
>JAHWLC010000065.1 GCA_019347585.1 Actinomycetota bacterium
CCTCCTACGGCCAGAACGTGCTCAATCATCTGGTGGAGACGGCGCACATCGCCTCGATGCTCGCCTCCGAACTCGGCGTCGACCCGGTTCCGATCAAGAGGGCGGCGCTGCTCCACGACATCGGAAAGGCGGTGACCCACGAGGTGGAGGGTTCGCACGCATTGATCGGCGCCGAGATCGCCCGTCGCTTCGACGAGGACCCGGCGGTGGTGCATGGCATCGAGGCGCATCACAACGAGGTGGAGCCGAGGACGATCCTGGCGGTGGTGCTCCAGGCGGCGGATGCCGTCTCGGCGGCGCGGCCAGGGGCACGTCGGGAGACGCTCGAGGGATACGTGAAGCGTCTCGAGCGTCTCGAGAACATCGCCTTGGAGTTCGAGGGGGTCGAAGAGGTGTTCGCCCTGCAAGCCGGGCGCGAGGTCCGGGTGGTGGTCGATCCGGGATCGGTCACCGATCTCGAGTCACGGGAGCTCTCGCGGAGGATCGCCCGCAAACTGGAGGAGGATCTCCAGTACCCGGGACAGATCCAGGTCACGGTGATCAGGGAATTCAGGGCCACCGACTACGCCCGCTGATGAGCGCACCGGTCCTCCTTCCCGAGCCGCGGCTTCGTGAGCGAGCGCGTCCTCACCCGACCCGGGTGGGTAAGAGCTATTACATCCGCACCTTCGGCTGCCAGATGAACGAGCACGACTCGGAGCGCATCGCAGGACTCTTCGAGGCCGACGGTATGACCCGGGCGGGGGAGATCGAGTCGGCGGACGTCATCTACATCAACACCTGCACGATCAGGGAAAACGCCGACAACCGTCTCTACGGGAACCTCGGCCAGCTCAAGGTGGTGAAGGACGCCAACCCGGAGACGCTGCTGGTGGTGGGCGGCTGTGCCGCCCAGAAGGACCGGGACGTGGTGCGGGCCCGGGCCCCCTGGGTCGACGTGGTCATGGGGACCCACAACCTCGACCGGGTCCTCGAGCTAATCGACCACGCCGAGCAGTGGGGCCCGATCACCGAGGTGGTCGACGAGCTTGCGGCGATGCCGTCGTCGCTGCCTGCCCGACGCGAGCTCGAGCACTCCGCATGGGTCACCATCCAGATCGGCTGCAACAACACCTGCACTTTCTGCATCGTCCCCGCGGTGCGGGGTGTCGAGGTCTCGCGTCGTCCCGGGGACATCGTGCGCGAGGTGGAGCGTCTGGCCGCCGACGGAGTGGTCGAGGTCACACTGTTGGGCCAGAACGTGGACACCTACGGCAGGGACTTGGCCATCGACGGAAAGAGACGCCCCATATTCGCCGAGCTGCTGCGTCGGGTCGGCTCCGTCGACGGCATCGAGCGGGTTCGTTTCACCAGCCCTCACCCCAACGACTTCAGGGAGGACGTGGCACTTGCCATGGCCGAGACGCCCGCGGTCTGCGAGCAGCTCCACTTTCCCTTGCAGTCCGGTTCGGACCGGATCCTCGCCGCGATGCACCGGGGATACAACCGCGCCAAGTACTTGGATCGGCTGGCCATGGCCCGCGAGATCATCCCGGGGCTCGCGGTGTCCACCGACGTGATAGTGGGCTTTCCGGGTGAGACCGACGAGGACTTTGAGATGACGATGGAGGTCGTCGAGGAAGCTCGGTTCGATCAGGCTTTCATGTTCATCTTCTCGCCGCGGCCGGGGACCAGAGCCGCCGAGATGACCGAGGAGTTCGTCCCGCAGGAGATAATCCGGGAGCGCTTCGACCGGCTGGTGGAGACCCAGAACAGGATATCCCTGGAGCGCAACCAGGAGACGGTCGGGCAGGTCTTTCAGGTCCTCTCCGAAGGTCCCTCGAAGAAGGACGAGGCCGTCGCCACGACCCGGACGCGCCCCGGCAAGGTGGTGCACGTCGAGGGCAGGTATCCGGCCGGCATGATCTTCGGTGTCCGCGTCGAGTCGGCTGCTCCCCATCACCTCACCGGGCACCGCGTCTGAACCAGGTCGTGGCCATCGTCGGTCCCACCGCGGCGGGGAAGTCGGAAGTGGCGGTGCGGATTGCGGAGCGAGTGGGCGGCGAGGTGATCTCGGTCGATTCGATGCAGGTGTACCGGGGGATGGACATCGGCACGGCCAAGCCCACCGTGGTCGAGCGCCGGGGAATCCGCCACCACCTGATCGACGTCGCCGAGCCCGAAGAGGTCTTCACCGTGGCCGAGTTCAGACGGCAGGGACGGGAGGTGATGGATACTTCGGAGGCGCCCTTGATCATCGCAGGCGGATCGGGCCTGCACTTTCGCGCTCTGGTCGATCCGATGAGCTTCGCCCCGAGCGACCCGACGGTCCGGGATGAGCTGGAGGAGATGGGCGATGAGAGCTTGGTGGCCGAGCTGCTTCAGGCCGACCCCGCAGCCGCGGAGCATGTCGACCTGGCCAATCGGCGCCGGGTGATCCGAGCCGTCGAGGTCCTCAGGCTGACCGGGGAGACGCCGAGCGGCCGGGCAGCCACGGCGGAGGCGGGCAAGCTGCGGCGCTACGAGGCGGAGATCCCGTTCCGGGCGGTGGGGCTCGACCCCGGCGAGGATCTCGAAGAGCGGGTCGAGCGGCGACTCGCCGAGATGAGGTCGGGCGGGCTCGTTCAGGAGGTGCGTGGGCTCAGGGATCGGATGGGGCCGACGGCCCGGGCCGCCGTCGGCTATCGGGAGATCCTGTCCCATCTCCATGGAGAGCTCGATCTGGACGAGGCATTCGAACTGGCGGGCAGGAACACCATGCAGCTGGCCCGCCGCCAGCGGACCTGGTTCCACCGCGATCCGCGGATCCGCTGGATACCCTGGGTCTCCGATCCGGGAGAACTGACCGAGAGGGCGCTCGAGGTGCTGGAGTGAGAGGTCTTCGCTTCACCAAGATGCAGGGTCTTGGGAACGATTTCGTTCTGGTGGAGGGGCCGATGAGCTTCGACAGTGGGCAGATCGCGGCCCTCTGTGATCGTCGGTTCGGGGTCGGGGCGGACGGTGTGCTCGTGGTGAGCCGCAACGGCGGCTTCCGCATGGAGTACTGGAACGCCGATGGCAGCGCAGCCGAGATGTGCGGGAACGGGCTGCGCTGTGTCGCCAAGTACGTCTACGACCGGGGCTGGGCCCCCGATCGCGCCTTCAGCGTCCTCACCGCCGACGGCGAGCGTGGAGTCAGGGTCCTCGATGACGGCTCGGTCATAGCCGAGCTGGGCAGGCCGAGACTGGGAGAGGAGAAGACGCTCGAGCGTCACAATTATCGGTTGGTGGACATGGGGAACCCGCATGCGGTCCGGATCGTGGAGAACCCGGCCGGGATCGATGTCGAAGGGGTCGGGCGGGCGCTACAGGCCGAGTTCCCGAACGGTTCGAACGTCGAGTTCATCAGCGTCGACGAAGCTGGCATCTCGATGCGGGTCTGGGAGAGGGGAGTCGGTGAGACCCTGGCCTGCGGGACCGGCATGGCTGCTGCGGCCGCGGTGGCCAACCAGCACCTGGGCGTCAAGACCCCGATCCAGGTCACCGTTCCCGGGGGAACGGGGACGGTGGAACTGAGAGACGGGGTAGCTTGGTTGAAGGGGCCGGCGGAGGTCTCTTTCAGCGGTACCGTCGGAGAACGCTGACCACCTTGCCCACCAACTCCACGCCGTCGCTGAACACCATCGGCTCGTAGGCGGGGTTCTCCGAGATCAGCATCACCTTGCCGTCTTTGCGGCGGAGACGCTTCACGGTGGCTTCCTCACCATCGATGAGCGCGGCGACGAGGTCGCCGTCGGTGGCGTCGGGCTGCGAGCGCACCGCCACCAGGTCTCCTTGATGGATCCCGGCGTCGATCATCGAGTCGCCCTTGACCTCGAGGAGGAAAACGGGCCCCTCCCCGACCAGGTCCACCGGCAGCGGCAGGACTTCCTCGACATGCTCGGCAGCGAGGATCGGCGTACCGGCCGCGATCCGACCCAAGAGCGGGATGTCACGCACTTTGGCGCGTTCCTCTTCTCGAGGAGTGTCGTCGACGATGACGATGGCCCGCGGCTTGGCCGGGTCGCGTCGAAGCACGCCCGCCTCGACCAAAGAGTTGAGATGGGCGTGGACGCTGGATGGCGAGCTCAGACCGATGGCGTCGCCGATCTCTCGGACCGACGGCGGATAGCCCCTCGCCGCCACCGTGTCCCTGATGTATTCCAATACCTGCTCTTGACGTTCGCTGAGCACCTGACTCCTCCTCGAACTGGTGTTCTGATCAGCATACCCGCCCAGGCGACCACAGCCAAACATCTGTTCGGGATTGACAACGAACAGCTGTTCGGTATAGTGGCGAACGCACGTTCGAGACCACATCTCGGACGTGCAGCTACCAAGCGGGCCCCGATCAGGAGGGAGACATGCAGTCAGCACCATCTCAGCTTTCCGTCCGGCTGTCCGTGCTACTCACAACCGTCTGCATCGTCTTCCTCCTGATCGGAGGGGCTGCAGAAGCGGGAGCCCCTCCCCCTCCGACGGTCGAATACGTGGTCGAGTCCGGGGACACCCTGTGGGCGATCGCCTCGACGCACACCGATCCGGGCAAGGACATCCGGGTCACCGTCGCCGAGATAATCGAACTGAGCGGCGTCGATGACTCGAGCATCCGACCAGGTCAGGTGTTGCGGGTACCGAGAGGCTGAGGACCGTGCCCGGGTACCCTGGCTCGATGCTCTGCCCGGCGTGCTCTGCCAGCGAGACCAAGGTCATCGACAGCCGTCCCGCGGAGGGCGGCCAGTCGATCCGTCGCCGTCGCGAGTGCGAGCCGTGCGGGCAGCGCTTCACCACCTATGAGCGGCTGGAGCCCCATCTCATGGTGCGCAAGCGCGACGGCAGGTTGGAGCCTTTCTCTGGGCCGAAGCTGGCAGCCGGCCTTTCTGCCGCGCTGGCCGAGAGGCCCGTCTCCGGCTCCGAGGTGGAGCGGGTGGTCGCCTTGATCGAGGACAGCCTCCATGCCGGCGGGCCACAAGTCACCTCCGAGGAGATCGGGCGCCAGGTCCTCGGTCGCCTCAAGGAGCTGGACGAGGTGGCTTACCTGAGGTTCGCCTCGGTGTACAAGGACTTCCAGGACGCGGCCGACTTCTCCCGGGAAATGGCGGAGTTGGACTCAGCTGATCAGTAGGTCGAGGGAGAGCAAGGCGCTGTCGATGTGACGCTGCACCCTGGTCTGCACATCGCCGAGCGAGCTGAACAGAGTGGTCTCCGCGGTGGCGAGACGTCGGCTCAGGGTGGAGACGGCGTCGGCGGCAGCGGCGGGATCCTCCGACCTGAGGCCGTCCACGTAGTCGCTCAGCACGGAGTCGAGCTGGGCGGAGATGGAGTCGAGCTCCACGGTCACCTTGTTCATGAAGTCATCGGGAAGGGCGGTGCGGGTGGCGTCGAATCGGGCTTGCCAGGCTCCGAAATGGCGAACCGCCTCGTCGATCTCGATCAGCCCGGGATCGGTCTCCAGCACCGGCTCGGCGAGGACCGGCATGACGGCCGACCGGTAGGCGTAAGCCTCCCTCAACAGCTTGGTGGCGTCGAGGGTGTTGCCCGAGGCTTCGGCGGCCCGGGATCGGTTGGCCGTCTCGGATCGTGGCAGCGACGCCGAGGTGGTGAAGAGCTGCCGGGCCAGGGCGTCTGCCCTGGAAAGCGCGTCATTGACCGTGGCGATCTCGACCTCGGGGGCGACCAGGCCACCGTTGAGCGTGTTCATCTCGGCAACGGCCGGTCTCAGATCGGCGGCGCTGGCCTGCACCTCTGCCACCGCGGCAGCTCGATCCGCCATCGGCCGCTGGGTCGCCCATGCCCCGAGGGCGGCTATCCCGGCTCCGATCAGCACCAGCGCGACGAGGACACTCCAACGAAAGTCGCCTCCGAGCAGGTCGCGCCCTACTTCGGCAGGCGCTCGCTCGAGCAGGCGGCTGCTGTCGGCGTGGAGGTGACGGCCGGTGACGGGCTCTTCTTCGGGGGCGTTGCTCCAACTGGAGGCCATCCCTGGCGAGTCCATGAAGCCGAGGAGCTCCATCGAGAAGAGACGGGGTCGGCGGGGCGTGGATCTTGTCGCAGTCATCGGGTGTCTCGCTTACAGTCGTTGGATTGCTCCGCCCGACGCCCCACGACAGAGTGCAGATTAGTTTCCGCAGGCTCGATTTGGAACTACCAATTCCGAAAACCGCACATCAGGGTGATGCCGCCGTCGATCTCCACGCCCGTGTCGGGGTGAGCCTCGAGCCTGGGGAGAGGGCCGCCGTGCCCACCGGGATCGCCGTGGCCATCCCCGAGGGCCATGCCGGACTGGTCTTGCCCAGGAGCGGGCATGCCAACCGGCTCGGAGTTGGCCTGGTCAATGCCCCGGGACTGATCGACTCCGGATATCGGGGGGAAGTGACCGTTCTCCTGATCAACCACGGTGATGGCACCGCCCGTTTCGACCGGGGAGATCGCATCGCCCAGCTAGCGATCGTCCCCGTGCCGGAGGTGGAATGGTTGGAGGTCGGCGAACTCGACC
>JAHWLC010000066.1 GCA_019347585.1 Actinomycetota bacterium
ATGGCCGGGTCGTATCCGTCCCGGGCGGGGCCGGTGGCATAGGAGAGCACCCTGATCAGCCAGAGCCGGAAGGCCAGCGCCTCCCAACCCGCGTCGCCGAGCCGGAACCCGGCGAGGAGGATGCGCAGGGTGGCGCCCCATGCGTCGGCGTCCATGAACTCGATCTCGCCGCCGTCGGCGGTGGCCAGCGCCCGGGCCCCGACGTCGTCGGGAAGATCTCGTGCCAGCCGCGCCTCCCCGGCTCCGGGCCTCTCCGACAGCAGGGCATTTGTCGCCGCGACGTCGAAGCCGCGTACCTCCTTGAGATCCTCGGGGACCGGGGACCGGGGGTCGGCGACGAGCTCGCTCCCGTCCGGGGGCGGGGGCAGGCCCCGGAGCGACGCCACCGCGTCCAGGCACTCCAGCATCATGGTGCGCAGCTCTGCCAGCGACCCGTAGAGGGCATGGCGCTTCCCCTCCGTCATGTGGTGCTCGTAGACGGGCACCCCCAGCGTCGAGGTGGCGTAGGTGAGGATGGTGTCCACCCCCCAGTCGCTCCGCTGTCGCACCGCCTCGTCGGCGGCGACCGCCTCTAGCGCCTCCCCATCGACCAGGAACTCCCCGCCCAAGGGCTGGCCCAGCCGGGGGAGCAGCGTGCCCGGGAACAGGAAGGCGAGCCCGGGCCTGGTCACCATCCACGTGATCATGGCGTCGGTGGCGGCCCGGGGAAACCGGTGGCGCACCACCGAGAAGCCTCGGTCGGCGGCGCTCTCCGCACCCTCGATCCACGCTGCTCCGAAGTTGGTGATGTCGGCGTCGTAGAAGTGGACCCGCTCGAAGCCGCGCCCCGCGGCGCGCAGGATCGCGGTGTTCATGGCGTCCCCCTTCCCGGGGCGGAGCTCGCCGATTCGCTCCTGGGCGAACACCGACACTTCCTTGCCGGTCCGCCGCGTCACCGCGGCGGCCCCTTCGGCGATGGCAGCGGCCGTCGCCCCCGAGGTCACCGCCCATACCTCCTCGACACGGGGATGGGCCGCGGCGATGCCGAGATTGGCCACCACCACCTCCGCATCCTCCTCCTTGACCGGGAACACCACCAGGCTCATCGCCCTCTGCCCCGTCCCGAATCTGTCATGGGCCCTGTCTACTCTCGGCGGTCATGGAGAGAATGGTCGGGCGGGTCCTCGGAACCAGGGACTCGACCCCTCTCGAGTTCTGGGTGGCGGTCGGGGAGGGCGAGTTCCTGCAACTCGACGACGTGGTGGCCCTGGAGCGGGTTCTGCCCACCGGCGAGCTGATCCAGGTGTATGGGACGGTCGGCCAGGTGGTCGCCCGCCACGAGGGTGCTCGTTTCGACTCCGATGTCTTCCTGATCGAGGAGGGGATCCTCCCTGGCGCGGTGACCGAGGCGGCGCAGGTCACCGCCACCAGGTTCGAGCCCGAGGTGTTCGTGCCCCCGCAGCCGGGCCAGCCGGTGCGGGTCGCCGAGGGCGAGGAGCGGGAGAAGGCGCTCTTCTTCGATCGCATGGAACGCAGGTTCCCGGTGGGCCTGGCCCGCAACGGCGAGCCGCTCTGGGTCAACTTCGAGTTCATCAACGGCGACCGCGGGGCCCACGTCAACATCTCCGGCATCTCCGGTGTGGCAACCAAGACGAGCTATGCCACCTTCCTGATCCATTCCCTGTTCACCTCGGGCGTCCTCGGCAAGGCGGCGGTGAACACCAAGGCACTGGTGTTCAACGTCAAGGGCGAGGACCTGCTCCACCTCGACCGCGTCAATGCCCGGCTAGACGACGAGCAGCGTCTGCGCTACACGGAACTGGGCCTGCCCTCCACGCCCTTCGAGTCGGTCGGGCTGTATGCCCCGCCCCGTCTCGACGACTCCCGCGCCACCGCCGACGTCGCCTCCCGCTCCGACGTCACCTCGTTCTTCTGGACCACATATGAGTTCTGCTCCGAGGACCTCCTGCCCTTCCTCTTCGCCGACGCCGAGGACGACCGGGCCCAGTACACGACGGTCGTCTACAACGTCATGGCCCAGCTACGCAAGGCCGAGCCGACCGAGACCGGAGCGGCCGTGGTCGACGGGGTGAAAGTGACCACCTTCCGCGAGCTGGCCGACCTGATCACCGAGCGGGTCCAGTCGGAGGAGGACCGCTACCGCTGGGCCGGGCCCGCCATCGGCACCGGCACGATCAACGCCTTCGTGCGCCGCCTCCAGGCGTCGGTGCGCCACCTGGGCCGCTTGGTCCGCGCCGACGTGCCCGACCCGGAGCGGCACCGGGTCAGCCTCGACAACCAGGTCACCGTGGTCGACCTGCACAATCTCAACGACCGCGCCAAGCGATTCGTGGTCGGGGTCACCCTGAAGCGGGCTTTCGAGGACAAGGAGCGGTCCGGCCAGGCCGAAGAGCTGCTCCTCGTGGTGCTCGACGAGCTGAACAAGTACGCCCCCCGGGAGGGTTCGAGCCCGATCAAGGAGGTGCTCCTAGACGTCGCCGAGCGGGGGCGTTCCCTGGGGGTGATCCTAGTCGGCGCCCAGCAGACCGCCTCCGAAGTGGAACGGCGCATCGTGGCCAACTCCGCCATCCGGGTGGTGGGCCGGCTCGACTCCGCCGAGGCCGGCCGGGGCGAGTACGGCTGGCTCCCGCCGGGGCAGCGCCAGCGCTCCACCATCATCAAGCCGGGCACGATGATCGTCAGTCAGCCCCAGCTCCCGGGCCCCGTCGTCGTCGAGTTCCCGTTCCCCGCCTGGGCCACCCGGGTCTCGGAGGCGGTCGCTCCCGTCGAGGGGACCGGGGAGGAAGACCCCTTCGAAGGTCTCTAGGCACGCTCCCGGGATCTGTCGGGGTCGGTCCTTACGATCTCGGGTGTGAGGATCTTGCACACCTCCGACTGGCATGTGGGCCGCCGCATCCGGGGAAGGGACCGCAGCGATGAGCACCGCGCCGTGCTCGCCGAGATCGCGGGGGTGGCCGACACTCAGCAAGTGGACCTCACCTTGGTTGCCGGGGATCTCTTCGACTCCTCTGCCCCCACCCCGGTGGCCGAGGAGATCGCCTGGCGCGCCCTCCTCGCCCTGGCCGAGGTCTCCCCGGTGGTCGTCATCGCCGGCAACCACGACAGCCCGGCGCGTCTCGACGCGGTGGCCCCGCTCCTCGCCATGGGGCGGGTCACCGTGGTGGGGACGCCCCGATCCCCGGGGGACGGAGGCGTCGTCTTCATCGACTCGCTCGGGACGAAGGTGGCGCTGCTCCCCTTCGTCTCCCAGCGGGGGATCGTGAGGGCGGCGGACATCATGGGCCTCGACCCCGATCAGCACTCCGGCAAGTACCAGGAGCGGATGCAGCTGCTGGTCGCCGCGCTCACCGAGGAGATGACCCCGGAGACCGTGAACCTGCTGGTCGGCCATCTCACCGTCTTCGGGGCGGAGACCGGCGGCGGGGAGCGTCATGCCCACACCGTCTTCGATTACGCCGTCCCCTCGGCCGTGTTCCCGGGACATCTCTCCTATGTCGCCCTGGGCCATCTCCACCGTCAGCAGAAGATCCCCCATGCCGGCTCGGTCTGGTACGCAGGGTCCCCCCTCCAGCTCGACTTCGGCGAGGTCGAGGATCGCAAAGGGATCCTGGTGGTGGAGGCGTCGCCCGGGCTGCCCGCCCAGGTGACCACGATCCCCTTGAGCGCAGGACGGCGTCTCATCACCATCAAGGGCACCCTCGACCAGATTCTGGCCAGGGCGGACGAGGCCGGTGACGCCCATGTCCGCGTCGAGCTGGCCGAGAAAGCCAGTGTCGGCCTGGCGGATACGGTGCGAGAGGCGATACCGGGAACCGTGGAGGTGGTGCTCGAGGAGGCGGAGACCACTCGCAAGGCCCATCACGCCCGGCGCACCCTGACCCCCGGCGACGCCTTCCATCGCTATCTCGAGGAGAAGGGGGTCGCCGACCCCGCGGTGGAGCGGCTCTTCGCCGAGCTCTTGGACGAGGCGTCTGCATGAGACCGCTGCGCATCGAGCTCGAGGGGTTCTCCTCCTACCGGCAGAAGGAGGCCGTCGATCTCTCCGACATCGAGTTCTTCTCCATCTCCGGGCCCACCGGATCGGGCAAGTCGAGCCTGGTCGACGCCATGATCTTCGCCCTCTACGGGCGGGTTCCCCGTCTCGGGGGCAACGCGGTCGCCCCTGCGATCACGACAGGAGCCGATCGGGCCCGGGTCCGCTTCGATTTCGAGGTGGACGGGGTGGAGCACACCGCGGTCCGGCTCGCCGAGCGGACCAAGACCGGCGCCAGCGTGAAGGAAGCGCGATTGGAGCGCGGGGAGGAGGTGCTCGCCGACGGCGCCGAAGAAGTGACCAAAGAGGTCGCCTCGTTGCTCAGGCTGAGCTTCGACGAGTTCACCCGGACCGTGGTCCTCCCCCAGGGGGAGTTCGCCAGGTTCCTCACCGCCAAGAAGGCGGAGCGGCAGGAACTGCTGCGCAGCCTGCTCGCCCTCGGCATCTACGGCGAGGTGAGGGCCCTGGCCAGGACCAGGGCCGGTGTCGCCGCCGATCGGGCCGATCGCGCCCGGGCCCGGCTCGAGGCCCTCGAGGTCCCCGACGAGGAGGCCGTGGCATCCGCCGAAGAGCTTCTGGACACTTTGGAAGAGCTGGGGAAAGCCGTGACCGCCCTGGAGGCGGAGCTCGGTGAACGGCGCGAGAGGCTTCAGGCGCACCAGGGCGAGGTCGACCGTCTCGACGGTGCTCTGGCGCGGCTGAGCTCAGTCGAGGCTCCGGAACGGCTCGCCGAGCTGGACGGCCTGGTCCTGGCGGCACGGGCCCGCCAGGAGGAGGCGGAGCGGAGCCTCGATGTCGCCAGAGCCGCCGAACGGTCGGCGATCGACGCCCTCGAGGCCCTGCCCACCGAGGAGGCCCTGGACACCCGGCAGCGGCTGCTCACCCGGCTCGGCGAGCTCGAAGAGCGGGCGGCGACGATAGATGTGGAGAGCGCCCGCACCTCCCTGGAAGCCGTCCAGCGCCGGCTCTCCCGGGACGCCGAGACCCTGGCAGCCGCCGAAGCCGAGTTGGAGCGGGTGAAGAAGGCCCACTCCGCCCACGCCCTGGCGGCGACTCTGGCGGTGGGCGAGGCCTGTCCGGTCTGCGAGCAACCCGTCACCATCCTCCCCGACGGGAACGAGCCTGCCGAGCTCGCCGGTCCGAGGGAGGAGGCGGAGCGGGCGAGACAGGAGGTGGCGCAGTCCACCGCGGAGATGGAGGCGGCGGCGAGGACGCTCACCGAGCTGGAGACGCGAGAGACCGAGCTCCAAGCCCAGCTGATGGCACTGCGCTCCGAGCTGGGCAGCGGGCCGGACGCGGAGGAGATCGAGGCGGCCCGAGCCGGGCTGCTGGCGGCGCGGGCGACACGGGACCGGGCGGTCGCCGAGCGCTCCGAGAAGGAGGCCGCGGTAGCCGAGGCCGAGCGGCTACTCGAAGACCTCAGCGAGCGGGTTCGCTCTCTGGGCCGGATGCTGCACGCCGCCACCAGGACCATCGCCGACCTGGAGCCGCCTCTCCCCGAGAGTGAGGATGTCCTGGTCCAGTGGAAGGAGCTGCTCGCCTGGGTGGACGAGGCCGCGGAGAGACTCGAGGCAGAGCGGACCGCCGCCATGGAGAAGCTGGAGCGCTCACGGGACAGCGTCGATTCTCTTCGACGGCAGCTGGTGGAGAGCCTGGATGCCGCACGGGTCCCTGTCGTCGAGCCCTTCCCGGTCCAGGTCGCCACCCACACCGAGTTGGCCCGACAGCGGCTGGACAGATATCGGGAGACGATCGAGGAGGCGGAAAAGCTGGAAATGGAGCTGCACAGCTCTCGTTCCGCAGCCGCGGTCGCAGAGCAGCTCGCCGGGTATCTGGGTGCGGCGGGGTTCGAGCGCTGGCTGATGGCCGGGGCCATCTCAGACCTGGTGACCGGAGCAAACGAGCTTCTCGACCAGCTCTCCAAAGGCAAGTACTCCTTGCAGGCCGACGAGGGTGGCGCTTTCAGCATCGTCGACCACACCAAGGCGGGCGAGGCGCGACCGGTCTCGACCCTCTCCGGCGGGGAGACATTTCTCTTCTCCCTGGCATTGGCGATGTCGCTGGCGGAGACCCTGGCCAGTGCGGGCGGAGCGCGGCTGGAGGCTGTCATCCTCGACGAGGGGTTCGGCACCCTCGACGACGAGCCGCTCGACATCGTGGCCTCGGTCCTCGAGGAGCTGGCCGCACAGGACCTGGTGGTCGGGGTGATCACCCATGTCAGAGATCTCGCCGAGCGGGCGCCCGCCCGGTTCGAGGTCGTCGCCGACCCGGCAGGGTCGCGGGTGGTGAGGGTCTCGTGAGGTTCACCGTCGAAGCCTGGGACTCCGACTACGGGGCGCCCACCGACCCCGAGCTGGCCGACGCCAGCCACCACGTCGACCCCACCGTCGAACTCCGCAGCGAGGAGTGGAGGCCGCTCCTCCCGGACGCCGAGGCGGTGGAGGACA
>JAHWLC010000067.1 GCA_019347585.1 Actinomycetota bacterium
TGGCGATCACCAAACTCGGTCGGAAGCTGGAGCTCACCTCCGGCGGGGCCACCCGTCTCGTCGACCGTCTCGAAGAGGCGGGCTACGTCGAGCGCATCCCCTGCCCCACCGACCGCCGGATCTCGTGGGCCCGGCTGACGGCATCGGGTCTCGCGGCCCTGGTCACCGCGACCAAAGTCCATCTCGATGATCTCGATCACAATCTCACGTCCCAGCTGAGCGGGGAGGACATGGACAATCTCGACCAGGTTCTGAGCCGGCTGCTTCCCTGATCGCTGCCACTCTCCGGCGCCCTCTCTGTAATGAGAAAAATGAGCTTGACTTGTTACATGGCTCCCGGGTATTGTAATGGATGTAGAGACGTACAGCCCTTACAGATCGAGGAGCAGCATCATGTACACAGGTATGGCAAACTACGCCCTCGCCGGTCAGATACTCGCCGAGAGGCGACGGGAGGCAGAGCACCGCCGGTTCGTTGCCGAGCTGCGAGCTGCTGCCAGGGCGGCGGGCGATCGGAGCCGGGTCACACTCCGCGATCGCTGGACCCTGGAATGGGCGAGCAACGGCTTCACCGGCAAGCCCGTGACCCTGGTCAACGTCTCGACGGGGGAGAAGACGACAGGCCGCGACCCGGCTAGCTGGGACAGGGCCATGGGCAGAGCAGTCCGATCCGTCGCCGCAGATCCGCGTCAGCTGGTCGGGGCTTCCCTCGACGATCGGGCGATCCCGGGCTCAATCACCACCTGACGAGTAGTCGTGTCCCCATCCGCTCGACGCGGGTTCCCAACGGCTCGCCCTCCCGGTCCAGCGTCGCCGTCAGCCACTCCACCTCCTCCGTGGGAGCGTGCTCGAGCCGGAAGCGCCGCATCCGCATCGGGATCAGCTCCAGCGAGTGGATTGCGTCGGCGTCCAGCGTCACCAGGTAGAGGACCGAGATGTCGGGATGGAACTCCTCGTGGCCGCCGATGCCCTCGTAGTCGTTGATGAGGTCGCCGCATCCGTAGAGGATGACCCGCTCTCTGTAGACCTCGATTCCGAGCGGATGATGCGAGGAGTGGCCATGGACCAAATGGACTCCGGCGCGATCGATCAGCCCACGAGCGAAACGCCGGTGCGACGCCGTGACGCGGTAGCCCCAATTCGGCCCCCAGTGGATGGAGGCGACGACCAGGTCACCGGGCCGGGCAGAGGCGGCGATCCGGCGGGCTACGCCATCCACGGCGGATGCGGAAGGGGCGTCTGCATAGGCGATTCCGGGGCGGTCCGGCCCGGCGGCCCACGAGGGGTCGATCCCGCTGGAAGGCAATCCCAGGGCCACCACCAGGAGGCGGTGGGCCGGGGCCTCGACCACGGCCGGTTGGCTTGCCCGATCCAGGTCCGCTCCTGCTCCTGCCACTGCCACCCCGGCTTCGTCGAGCGCGGTCAGCGTCTGCAGCAGGCCCGGATAGGACCAGTCGAGGGCGTGGTTGTTGGCCAGGACACAGCAGTCGATCCCGGCGACGGAGATGGCTTCCAGGTTCTCCGGGTGCATCCGATAGTGGATGCCCTTGCCCGGCCACGGCTCGCCGCGGTCGGTGACCGCGGTCTCCAGGTTGACGATTCGGGCGTCGGCACCAGCATCGCCCAGGATCCCCAGAGCGTCGCCCCACACGTAGCCCGGTGGCATCGGCCGGGGGATGGGCCCGTTCTTCGTCTCGGCGAGGTGTAGATACTGGATCGCCGACTTCGCCCACGACTCGTACAGCGTCGGGTCGCCCGGGTGCTTCATCGCCTGATCGATCCCGCGGCCCATCATCACGTCGCCGCCCAGGAAGACCTTCATCAGGCGACACCCGGCTCGTCTGCCGGGAACATCTCAGAATCGAGGGATGGCTGCGAAGAGGTGGCCGGCGACCGGCCCCGGGGCGGCGGCGACCTCGGCCCCGGTGCTCATGGCATGCACGACGAGACGGTCGAGCAGGTCGACGTCGAACGGCTTCCGCTCGTCGTGACGGCGGATCGCCAGCGATGCCGGGTCGAACTCGCCCCAAACCGGCTCGGCGTCGCGGTCGAAGAGCAGTGTCCCGATGCGGCCTGCCACCGCCGCTTCCAGGCCCTCCTCGAGATCGGTGATCCCCGCGCCGGTCCCCAGCTGCTCCCGTGCCTGCTCGAGCCGGGACTCGAGCTGTGACTCCTCGTAGCTGTCGATGATGGGAATCGTCTTCTCCCGGATCTCGACCGGGTCGTCGACATCTCCGATCCCGCCGTTGGGAGGTGAGATGATCTCGCCGTCGGCGATGTTGGCGAAGCGGCCGGCCAGATTGTCGTCTCCGAGCACCACCAGCGGATCGGGGCCTGGCTCGGGGAGGGCATCGGATACCGCCCGCATGAAGCGTCTCAGGTCCTCGTCCCAGGAGCCGCCCTCGTGCCCGTGACGCGCCCGGTTGGTTCCGACGTGGTCGGGATGTCGTTGCCGTTGTTTCTCCCTGTCCACGAACCAGTTGACGTCGTCGAATGACTCGGGAAGGTCCGCCTCGGCACGGCGGGCCTCCGCCCGCGAGGCCAGATAGAGACGAACGGCCCCCTTGGTCAGCACCAGGGTCCACAGCTCGGTGGCCTGCAAGGAGGGCACCAGGGGACGGAGGTGGAAGACGGGAGCGACCGCGGACAACTCCTTGGGCTCATAGTCCAAGGTCAACGTCGTAGCCTCGCCGTCCTCGTCGACGAGCACGGCGAGTCCCAACCCCTGATGCCGCCAAAACTCCTCGTCCTCGAGCAGGGTCTGAACCGAGTCGAGACGCTGGGAGCGGTGCTTGGGGCTCCACCCCGCCTCCTCGAGCCTTTCGTCCGCCTCCGAGATCCCGTTCTTGAGCCGGATCCGGTCTTGGTTGATCTCCGCCCCCCGGACGTGGGCGGGAAGGTAGAGCGAGATCAGGGTCTCACCCGTCTCGGCGGCGAGCCGGTCGAAGAGCTCGCGATCTGGTCTTTCTGGTCTGATCTCCCCACCATAGGAGAGGGCAGGTGACACCCAGAAGGAGATCGGCGGGAGGCGAACCCACATCTTCGGGTTCCGTAGGATTGAGCACATCACCAGCACAGGAGGAGTCATGACTTTCACCACCGAAGTGCCGCTCGACTCGCTGAGCGGATTGGGGAGTCGGCTGCCGGACCCGGAGACGGTGGATGTCACCATCGAGGTCGTGGGTGAGGACATCGGAGATCAGATCGAGGCCCAGCGTCTCCCCTGGAATGGTCTCATCTACGACCCGGAGAGCGACGTCATCGAGTTGTCGGTGGGCGGTCGGGAGGCCGTGCCGGTGATATTGCGTCACCGGGTCGAGGACCCGTCCCAGGTATGGGTCGAGGAGGTGGATGGCTTGGTGCGAGCCGTCTCCATCGAAGCCGGGGACGGCCCGCAGACCATCGTTCGCTTTCATGAGCGCAAGGCGCTACCCGAGGACACATAGGAGAGCCGCGGTCGCAGATCCGACTTCGAACTTGCCATACGAGATCCTCTCTCACACGGCCGACACCGGGATCGAGGCCACCAGCCCCACCCTCACCAGGCTGATCGCCGATCTGGCCACGGGAATGTTCGCTCTGATGGCAGAGCCCGCACGGTCCGGAGATGTCGAGGTGCGG
Organism: Actinomycetota bacterium; assembly: GCA_019347585.1. Classification (GTDB taxonomy): domain Bacteria; phylum Actinomycetota; class Acidimicrobiia; order Spongiisociales; family ZC4RG35; genus JAHWLC01. The sequence goes on from JAHWLC010000067.1 coordinate 3,622, forward strand.
GTGGAAGCGTCCGCAGCCACCCCGGAGGATCTTGTCGTCGACCTGCTCTCCGAGCTGCTCTACCAATCCGAGATCGACGATGTCCACCTCAGCGGCTTCGATGTCGAGGCCATGGGGGAACTCGAATTCGCGGTGAAGGCGCGTGGCGTGCCCCTGTCCGAGATCGACCTGACCGGTCCCCCGATCAAGGCGGTCACCTATCACCAGGTCAGCGTGGAAGAAACCGGCGACGGATGGCGGGCTCGGGTCTACTTCGACGTGTGACTCGCTCCCGCCGGCGGGCCTTGGTCGACGACCAACCAGAATGGTGAACGTGGAACCGATGAGAACCTCCGAGGTGACTTGGGAGATATCACCTCACGACGGGATGAGGGTCCCCGGCCGCATCTTCGCCTCCGACCTGCTCATGGAGGCGGTCATGGAGGACCGCGCCGCCGAGCAGGTGGCCAATGTCGCCCATCTCCCGGGGATCGTGGAGGCCTCCTTCGCCATGCCCGACATCCACTGGGGCTACGGCTTCCCCATCGGAGGGGTGGCGGCGACCGCGATCGACCGGGGAGGCGTGGTCTCCCCCGGCGGTGTCGGATTCGACATCTGCTGCGGCGTGCGGCTCCTTGCCTCCTCGTTGGAGGAGAGCGACTTCACCGACAACAGGGAGGCGATCATGGCCGAACTGGACAGACGCATTCCCCGGGGCGTCGGCAAAGGAGCGATCGCGCCCGCCGATCTCGTTCCCGAGGTCCTCGGCCAAGGTGCAGCCGCCGCGGTGGCCGGCGGCTATGGCAGGGAGGAAGATCTGGAGCGGTGCGAGGAAGGTGGAGTATCCGAGGGAGCCGATCCCGCTGCGGTGTCCGAGAAAGCCGTCAACAGGGGCGGTGCCCAGCTTGGCTCGCTCGGTGCCGGCAACCACTTCCTCGAGGTCCAGACCGTGGACGAGGTCTTCGACCCCTCCGCCGCGGAGACCTTCGGCCTGGCGGAGGGGATGGTGGTGGTGATGATCCACTGCGGATCCCGGGGCCTGGGACATCAGACCTGCACCGATCAGCTCAAGGTGATGGGTGAGGCCATGCGCCGCCACGACATCGAGGTCCCCGACCGTCAACTCGCTTGTGTGCCCGTCGAGTCGAGCGAGGGCCGGGAGTATCTGGCCGCCATGGCCGCATCGTCCAACTTCGCCTGGGCCAACCGCCACATCCTGGCGCATGAGACCCGCGCCGCCTTTGCCGCCGCCCTGGGAACCTCGATCGACGGGAACGGGATGAGCCTGGTGTTCGATGTCGCCCACAACCTGGCCAAGATCGAGACCCACCAGGTGGAGGGGTCGCCCACCGCGCTGTGCGTCCACCGTAAGGGCGCCACCAGGGCCTTCGGGCCGGGGCATCCCGATCTGCCTCCCCAGCTTCGGGAGACCGGACAGCCGGTCCTGGTGCCGGGGAGCATGGGCACCGCCTCCTGGGTGCTCAAGGGGACCTCCGAGAACCCTGCGTTCGCATCTGCGGCTCACGGCGCGGGGAGGGTGATGAGCAGAAAGCAGGCGAAGGGCCGCTCCTCGGGAGGGGATGTGCGGCGCGATCTCGAAGACCGGGGAGTGTCGGTGCGACCCGGGTCGGTCAGCCTCCTCTCGGAAGAGGCGCCCTACGCCTACAAGGACGTCGACGAGGTGGTCGAGGTTTGCCGGCGGGCCGGCCTCGCCTCCAAGGTGGCGCGGCTCCGCCCATTGGGAGTGGTCAAGGGGTAGACGTCGCTGGCCTGCACCCGGGATGCAACCTGTCCCGCGGAGGTGGGGTTCTTCCGGGTGAGGCTCCGATGTGAGCCTCCGATCCGAAGATCCCCTTCGAGGAAGGCTCCGATGACTCCGCTGCTCGACCAGATGACTGCCAAGACCCTGATCGAAAATCGCTCGAGGAGAGCCTCGCTGGCCCGTCTCGGGAAGAGTGCTCCCGAGATTCCGCGCTCAGATCAGGCGTCTGCGCCAGGCTCGGTCCGTTTTGGGGCCAGCATGGTCACTCCGCTGTTGTCGATGGCCATCCGGAGGGCCCGGTCCCAGCTCGACCAGTGATGACCCTCGCTCCTTCGACCGGTGACCCGGTCGATGAGGACCACCGACTTCCGGGAAAACCCGCCGTTCGACCACTCGATGAGCCAGTTCGGCCCGAGAGGGCGTCTCATGCTCCCAACACTACCGATCGTCGAGCAGGCTCGAAGAGAGGAGGTCCCGAAGAGGCATGCCTACTTTGTGGCCGTTTTCTTCTACTTTCACTGGTCATGAGCTCCGATCTCCGGCCCGTCGGCGTCCTCCTCATCCAGCTGGGGACTCCCGACTCGACCAGAGTCTCCGATGTCAGGACTTACCTGCGCGAGTTCCTGTCGGACCCGCGCGTCATCGACATCCCGGCGTCGGCCCGGATCTTGCTTCTCAATGCGGTGATCCTGCCCTTCCGGCCCCGGCGCTCCGCAGAGCAGTACGAGAAGATCTGGACAGAGGAAGGCTCGCCGCTGACTATCCATACCGACACGCTGGCGCGCAGGGTCCAGGAGTCGCTGGGGGAGGGCTATCGGGTGGTCTACGGGATGCGCTATCGCAACCCGCCGCTGCAGGACGCCGTCGATCGCCTCGCCGCCGAGGGCTGCGAGCGCATAGTCATCCTCCCTCTCTTCCCCCAGTACGCCTCGGCTTCCACCGGATCGGCCCTCGAGGAGTCGTTGCGCGTGA
>JAHWLC010000068.1 GCA_019347585.1 Actinomycetota bacterium
GATGGACCACCAAGCGCCGGGATCGGCGAGATCGGCCAGACGAGGGGTGTGGATCCTGGCCACCTCGCGCTCCGAGGGCACCAGGACGAGCGGGCCCGACACCCTGCCCACCACCGGAACGACGAGGAGAGTGAACTCGACCGTGTCGATCGGGGGGAGATAGCCGAGCACCTCCACCTGCGACGGTTGGATACCCACCTCCTCCTGGGCCTCCCGGAGGGCGGTATCCACGGGGTTGCGATCCTCTGCGTGAGGACGGCCCCCGGGGAAGGAGATGTGGCCGGCGTGGGTGGGCATCGAATCGGGCCGCTTGGTGAGCACCAGTCGGAGCTCTCCGGCCTCGTCCTGGTATATCGGCGCCAGCACCGCGGCCAGCGGCCGATCACCTGGCTCGGGGTAGGAGTCGACGAGCGCGAGGCGGTCCCACATCCGCCTCAAGACTAAGACTCTATTCTGACCGCGTGCCCAGACCCCGTCTCGAGTCGGAACGGCTGATCCTGCAGAAGTTCGCCCGACGAGACGCCTCCACCCTGGATGACGCCATCAGAGTGTCATTGGCCGACCTGCACCAGTGGCTCCCCTGGGCCCGCATGGACTACACCACCGTGGACACCACCTCGTTCATCAGGGACTCCATCCAGGCCTGGAAGGAAGATCGGGCCTGGGACTACTCGATCCGCATGAAGGAAGCCCCTGGGGTCCACGTTGGCAACATATCGATGTGGACGGTGTCCAAGCTGGGGAAGATCGCCGAGATCGGCTATTGGGTGCGGACCGATCGGACCAGTGGCGGAATCTGCACCGAGGCCGTCGGCCGGCTCCTCGACGAGGCGTTCACCGCCATGGGGTACCACAAGGTGGTGCTCAGGATCGCGGTGGGCAACGCCGCCTCCGACCGGGTGGCGGAGAAGCTGGGCTTCACCCGAGAGGGGACGCTGCGCGAGGAGCTGCTGATCAGGGGCAACTGGGTCGATCACAGCCTCTGGTCGCTGCTCGACCGGGAGTACCGCTCGCTGAAGCGAACCGCAGCACGGCGCTGAGCGGTGAACCCAGGGTTCTAGACCCCGTATAGCGACGTCTACAACCCTGGGTTCGCCAGAAGGCTTCAGCCTCCGGCGGCGATCACCCGGGAGGCGTCGCCCACGAAGGTGGCCAGAGTCGGGTAGAACCCGATGGCCACCGTCAGGGCCACCGTCACCCCGAGAGCGAGGCGCAGCGACCCCGCAGGTGGGGCCTCGGGATCGCCGGGGAACACTCCCACTTGGTCGTCGAGCCATACCCGGGCCACCACCTTGGCGTAGTAGTAGAGGGCGATCACCGCGTTGACCGCGGCGATGACGGCGAGGGCCACGGTGGCGGCGCCGCCGGCGATCATGACCGAGCGGAACATCACGAACTTTGCGAACCACCCCGCCAGGGGCGGGATGCCCGCCAGGGAGAAGAAGAACACGCCGATCAGGACCCCGAGGCGAGCGTCGACCGATGCCAGCCCGGCCCACGCCGGGATCTCGCCCGACCTGGTGATGCGCGCCCCGGCGATGACCACTCCAAATGCACCCAGGTTCATCACCGCATAGATGACCAGGTAGATGACAGTGGCGGCGAACGCCTCCTCCAGGGCGGCGCCGGCCACCGCCGCAGCGGCGAACGGGACCAGCATGAACCCGGCCTGGGCGATCGCCGAGTAGGCGAGGAGGCGGACGATGTTGGTCTGGCGGAGGGCGGCCAGGTTCCCGATGGTCATGGAGAGAGCGGCCAGAGCCCAGAGTGCGGGCGCCCACACCTCGGCGGCGTCGGGCAAGGCCGAGTACATCACGATCAGGAACGCCACGAACCCCGCCGCCTTCGAGTTCACCGAGATGTAGGCGGTTATCGGGGTCGGCGCCCCTTCGTAGGTGTCCGGCGCCCAGAAGTGGAAGGGCACCGCGGCGACCTTGAACCCGAACCCCACGATGAGGAAGACGACCGCCATCGTCAGCGCGGGGGTGTCCATCCCGGCAGTGGCGGCGGCGAGCCCCGCGAACGTGACCTCGCCGGTCAGCCCATAGAGGAGCGACATCCCGTAGAGGAGGATCGCGGTGGAGAGCACCCCGAGGATGAAGTACTTCATCGAGGCCTCATTCGACTTGATATCGCCCTTTCGCCAGCCGGCGAGCAGATAGAGGGGCCCGGTGACCAGCTCGATCCCGATGAAGAGGATGATCAGGTCGCGCGCCGAAGCGACCACCAGGGAGCCCAGCACCGAGGCGAGGAGGAGGAAGTAGTACTCCCCCTGGTAGTAGCGCTCCGACTCGATGTAGTCGTGGGACATCAGGAACACGACGTAGGCGGCCACCAGGAAGAGGCCCTTGAGCACCAGCGAGAAATCATCGGTGACATAGGACCCGTCGAACATCGACCTGGTGCCTCCCTCGATGGCGAGGAGGCCGAGGGGGATGAGGGCGAACGCCATCCCGGCCACCGCCGCGGTCGCCGCCCAGTACTTCTGGGCGCGGGGCAGCAGCATGTCGAGGCCGAACACCACCAGGATGGTGATGACGACGATCAGCTCGGGGGCGAGCGCCAGGTAGTCGATCTCGAAGCCCAAGGCCTCAGCCTCCGCTGCCCAGGAAAGCCGTGGTGTCGCCGGAGAAGGCCATCTCCACCAATGAGGTCACGGTTTCGGTGGTGGAGTCGAAGACCACCTTGGGGTAGAGCCCGATCACCACGATGAGGATGATGAGCGGGACCCACGCCGCCAGCTCGAAGCGATCGGCGTCGTGGAACTCGTGGGTCTCCCACTCCGCGGGCGGCTCGCCCAGGTTGACCCGCTGCAGCATCCACAGCATGTAGCCCGCAGTCAGCACCGTGCCCACGGCGCCCAACACCATGGCGGTGCGGAAGACCCCCAGGCTCAGGCCTTCCAGAGGGTTGTAGGCCCCCACCAGCGACATGAACTCGCCCCAGAAACCGGCGAGCCCTGGCAAGCCGAGGGAGGCCATGGCGGTGAAAGCGAGGATCCCTCCGATCACCGGCATCAGCCTTATGTTCCCGCCGAGACGGGACATCTCCCTGGTGTGGTAGCGGTGGCTCATGGAGCCGGCGAGGAAGAAGAGGAGCCCGGTGATGAGACCGTGGGCCACCATGCCGATGATGGCGGCATTGATCCCGATGTCGGTCATGGTGGCGATGCCCAGCATCACGAAGCCCATGTGGCCCACCGAGGAGAACGCGATGAGCCGCTTCATGTCAGTCTGGGCGAGGCAGGCCAGGGAGCCGTAGATGATCCCGATCACGGCGAGGATGGCGATGAACGGAGCCCACTCCACCGCCTCCTGGGGGAGGATGGGAAGAGAGATCCTGATGAAGCCGTAGGAGCCCAGCTTGAGGAGGATGGCCGCCAGCAGCACCGAGCCCACGGTGGGGGCGGCGGTGTGGGCGTCGGGGAGCCAGGTGTGGAGCGGCCACATGGGGACTTTGACCGCGAAGCCGAGGAACATCGCCCCGAAGACGAGGAAGGCGAGGGTGCCGGTGAAGGCGCCCTGGGACCCGAGATCGGTGAGTTCCACGATGTCGAAGGTGCGCCCGTCCCCGACGTTGCCCGACTCGAAGTAGAGGGCGAGGAACCCCAGGAGCATGAAAGCCGAGCCGAACAGGGTGAAGAGGAAGAACTTGATCGAGGCGTATAGCCGGGTCTCGTAGGTCCGGGAGAACCCGGGGAGCCGGCGCGGGGTCCTGTCGCCCCAGATCCCGATCATGAAGTACATCGGCAGAAGCACGATCTCGAAGAAGATGAAGAAGAGCACCAGGTCGAGCGCCACGAAGGTGCCGTTCATCCCGGTGGCCAGGATGAGCATGAGTATGAGGAAGGCCTTGGGGTTGTACGGCTCCTCCCAGTGGTTCCAGGTGTAGATCACCGAGAGCACCATGACGAAGGTGGAGAGGACGAGGAGGGGGAGGCTGATCCCGTCCACACCGACGTGGTAATTGGCGTCGATGGCCCCGATCCAGGCTTCATTCACCTCGAACTGGTAGCTGTTGTAGCCACCGGCCCCGAAGTCGAACCCGACGATGACCCCGAGCGAGGCCAGGAAGGCGAGCACAGTCGCCCCCAGGGCCACGGTCTTCAGCGCGCCCTCGTTGTCCCGGGGGACGAACCCGAGGAGGAGCGCTCCTGCCAGCGGCAGGAAGACCACCAGGGTGAGGCCCCAGGTCTCGAACATCTCCATCACTCTCAGCCTCCCTCTATACGAAGAACACGAACACGATGACCAGGATCAGCGCCCCGGCGACGAAGCCCGCCGCGTACTGCTGCACCTTGCCCGTCTGCAGGCGGCGCACCACCGAGCCGGCTCCGTCGGCGGCGGCGGAGAGCCCGTTGAAGATACCGTCCACGCCGATCTGGTCCACCCCGTTGTACACCCAGCCGCCGAGCCGATTGGTGGCCCCGCCGGTGAAGTTGACCACCCCGTCGATGACATAGGTGTTGGTCCAGTCGACGAAGCGGGCGACGGGGCCGGTGGTTGCCCCCACCACACCGAGGGCAGCGTCGTCGATGTAGTACCTGCGCCGGAGCAGCGGGTAGAGCACCGGCACCTGGAACCGGTCCCGCTGCGCCTGCGTTTCCCGGTCCTTGCCGTAGATCAGCCACCCGATGAGGAGCCCGGCCACCGCGGCGGCGAGCCCGATGCCGGCCAGGGCGAGGTCGATGCTCTCGGCGTGGTGGTCGCCCATGGCCACCACTCTCACCCCCACCCACTCGGTGAAGTTCCCGATCACCGGCCATTCCACACCCGGGATGTTGAGCAGGCCGGCGATGATGGAGGGGATGGCCAGCGCCACCAGTGGCCAGGTCATGACCCTCGGTGACTCGTGGGGATGGGCCGCGCCCTTGTAGGTGCCGTGGAAGGTGAGGGCGACGGCGCGCGCCATGTAGAAGGCGGTGACGAAGGCGCCGGCGATGGCGACCCACATCACGAAGGTGTAGCCCTCGAATCCCAGGGTGGCCAGGATCTCGTCCTTCGACCAGAACCCGGCGAAGGGGAGGATCCCCGCCAGGGCGAGCGAGCCGACCACGAAGGTCCAGTAGGTGGTGGGCATGTCCTTCTTGAGCCCACCCATGTCACTCATGTTGTTGGAGTGGACGGCGTGGATGACCGAGCCCGCCCCCAGGAAGAGGAGGGCCTTGAAGAAGGCGTGGGTGAAGAGGTGGAAGAGACCCGCGGTGTAGCCACCGGCGGCGACGGCGGTCATCATGTAGCCGAGCTGGGAGACGGTGGAGTAGGCGAGCACCCGCTTGATGTCATCGGCGACCAGTGCGAGCAGCCCGATGGCCAGGAGGGTGATGGCGCCGATGACCACCATCAGCCCCCGCGCCTCGGTGGCCAGGTTCTGGAACAGGGGGAAGACCCGGGCCAAGAGGTAGACGCCGGCGGTGACCATCGTGGCGGCGTGCATCAGCGCCGAGACCGGGGTGGGGCCGGCCATGGCGTCGGGAAGCCAGATGTGCAGGGGGAACTGGGCGCTCTTCCCCATCGCCCCGAAGAAGAGCAGCAGCGCGGCGACCAGGGCCACGGCCCCCAGCTCCTCGGAGTTCTCGGCGGCGAGGCGGCTCAGCTCGGTGAAGTCGAAGGTCCCGATGGTGACCCCGATGATCACCGCCCCCAGGATCAGGCCGACGTCGGCCACCTTGTTGGTCATGAAGGCCTTGTTGCCCGCCCGCACGTTCTCCAGGTCTTCCCAGTAGAACCCGATCAGGAAGTACGAGGCGAGACCGACCCCTTCCCACCCGATGATCATCTGCACCAGGTTGGGCGCCCCCACCAGGACCAGCATCGCCCCGGCGAACAGGGAGAAGGCGGCGAAGAACCAGGGGACCCGGCGGTCGTCGTGCATGTACCCGATGGCGTAGACGAAGACCACCAGGCCGACGAAGTTGACCAGGAAGTACATGAGGATGGAGAGACCGTCCACCAGCCACCCCAGCTCGAAGACGAGATCGCTCCCGATGCGGGCGATCTCGAAGGTATGGCTGGCGAGGATGCCTCCGGTCATGTTGGCGACGAAGAGGATCGTCGCCCACACCGTGTTGATGGCGAGCGCGGCCACCGCGATCTCGCCACCCTGATACTTCATCCGCCTGCCGAAGGCGAGGATGAGGAGGAAGGCGACGAAGGGGAGGACCAGCATGATGCCCGCGGTGTCGGCGAAAAAGCCCCCATCGCCGAAGCTGCGCTCGCCTTCCTCGACGGCAAGCAGAAAGGTGTCA
>JAHWLC010000069.1 GCA_019347585.1 Actinomycetota bacterium
GGCATCTCCCGGCGGCAGGCATCGAGGAGGAGGAGTAGCTCCACCAGATGGTCGTTGGTGGGCAAGCCGAGCGATTGCATCACATACAGGTCCGAGCCGGCGATGGCCGGATCCACGGCAACGTCGAGCTCCCCGTCGGGGAATCGGCCCAGCCTGACCTCTGATGCCTCTACTCCGAGCCTGTCCCTGGTCTCCTCGGCCAGTGGAGGGTGGCCCGAGCCCGACACCACAGCAAGTCGCGGTGTGCCTTCCCTGATTGGCTCCTCCTTCGGGTTGGGGCCCAATTGTGGTCTATCCCGGTCCTGGGCGCGGGCAACCGATGGTCTCAGGACCTGGCCAGGTCCATCACGAAGGGCATCAGTTCGACGCCCATCATGTGGCCCAGGCTCCCCTCGCCTGCCGCTCGCTCCGAGAAGCGGGTCACCCCGTCGGGCTCGATCCCCGCTCCGGAGACCAGCACCGGCACCGGGGCGTCGGTGTGGGCCGCCCGCAGCGAGGAGGTCGCATGATCGGCCGTCACGAGGAGGATCGAATCGCCCGGCTCTCGTGAAAGATTGCCGAAGAAGGAACGGTCGATGGCCTCGATCACCTCGAGCTTGTCCTGCCAGCGACCGTCGTGAGCAGGGATGTCGGGGCCTTTGATATGGATGTAGAGGACTTCGTGGTCGCCGGCGGCAGCGGAGGCCAGCTCCGCCCAGCGCCGGTACTGGTCGCCCGGGTCCCCTCCCGGCTCACCTGCCGGCACTTGCCGCATCCCGGTCATCTCGGCGATGCCCGCCTCCACCGGCATCTCCACGAAACAGCCGAAGGTCGCCCCGTAGCGCCGGGTGATCGGGTCGAGGTGGGGGACCCGGTCGCCGGCATCGCGGCAGAGGATCACGTTGGCCGGCAGCTTGCCCTCTTCCCGACGCCGCCGGTTGATGGCGGCATCATCCAGGACCCGATGGCTCTGCATGGTGAACCGGTTGGTCAGCTCGGCGCCGAGGACGGCCCCCTCGTCACCGGGGTCGACCGCTCGCGCCTCCTGCACCTCCCGGGGGAAGTCCTCCAGCGCCACCCCCAGGCTGCCCCGCCGCTCGTAGGCCGGATCGGTGTTGGCGATCTCCGCGTCCAGGCTCCTCTCATGGGAGCGGATGCGGAGCACGGCGCGATGGCCGATGGTGGAGCGGAAGACGAATTCGGCGTCGGGCAGCTCCACACGCTCGCTGACCACCCGGGCCAACGCTTCGGCCTCGTCCGAGGCGAGGTCGCGGCCCGCCCGTCGATCGTACAGGTGCGGCCACTCGTCCACCGTGGCGAAGTTGCACCGCCAGGCCAGGTCGCCGTCCTCGACGTCGATCCCGACGCCCATCGCCTCGACGAGGCCCCGCCCGGGATGCTCGGTCGCCGGGTCGTAACCGAGCAGGGCCATGACCGCGATGTCCGATTCCGGGGCGATCCCCTCGCCGACGGTGGTGCAAGTCCCCAGCGAGCCGCGAGTCGCCAGGTCGTCGAGGTGGGGAGTCGCCGCCGCCTCGAGAGGTGTCCGTTGCCCGAGTTCGGGGATGGGCTCGTCGCCGAGGCCGTCGAGCACCACGAAGAAGACGTTGCGCACCACTACCCCTCCGCTCGACTCTCGCTGTAATGCCGCTCGCGCTCGGTGTTCACGATGTCGTCTCCTCGCCGCGTCTGTGACGCCGGTACCCGGAACGGGACTCACCCAACCGAACCCCCTTCTCCCAGCATTCGGCCATCTCCGGGTTGGCGGGGCGGCTCAACTGCCCGGCCAGGGCCAGATTGCGCGCCGTGCAGTACTCGGGAGTCAGCTCAGATCGGAGTGGCCGGAGCCGGTGTCCACGTGCCAGTTGCGCTCACCGAGGGGGTCGATGCGCTGGCCACCGATCGGGTCGCTGCGTCGCCACAGGTTGAGCCAGCGGGCGCCGACCGCTTCGTCCGCGGTGAGTGTCATCTCGTCCAGGCCCACACACGGAAAGAGACGGCGGTAGAGCATTCCGAGGGGCGAGCCGTAGGTGATGAATACGAGAGGCCGGCTGAGAGGAGGGGCCATGGCGACCGCCGCCGCCGCGATCAGGGAGCCCTGGGAATGTGCGGACAGGATGTCCGGGGAGCGCGTCTCGAGCTCTTCGGTGAGGCGGGTCACCGCGTTGGGCCCGTAGGCCGGCGGGGCCAGGGGGTGATACCAGCGAGGCCAGAAGGAGCCGATGTCCCACAGGATGGAGACCTTTCGCCTCGCCTCCTGGCCCCGGATCAGGCCGCCCATGACCGAGCGCAGGATGAGCACCGCTGGAATGACGACGATGACCAGCTTGGTCCACCCGAGGAGCGAGGTGAGGTCGAAGCCGAGCCCTGCCAGCTCGATCGCCCCTCCGGGCTCCTCGGCCACCCAGGCGGGAATGGGAAGGCGGCTGCGGTCACAGCCCGGCCCGGTGGCACAGGCGGCCAGGGCGGTGGCTATCCCGGCTGCGATCCCGTAGACGCCGGCGACGGCGAGGAGGGCCCGTGACCTCACGACGATTCGTCGCAGCCTCGACTCCCTGGCCACGTCTTGGGGCGGTTCCCCAGGCCGTCGCTCCAGCGGGATCAGCGCCATGGCTGCTGCCACGGCGAGGAGGAGAGCGGTGAGGCCCAGCATGACCAGAGCGGTCCAGGCGCCTGCTCGCTCGAAGGTGCGCAGCCCGGGTGCCGGGGCGAGCAGGTCCTCGACGAGGAGGCCGCCGGTGAGCCCCAGGCTGGCTCCCACCAGGAGAGCGATCGACAGGGAGCCCAGAGCGACCCAGCCGGCGGCCGGACCTGCTTTTACCCACTCGCCGAACAGGGCGAACAGACCAACCACGAGGAGGATCATGGCGAGGCCGAAGGTGACGTCGTCGACCGCGGTCAGACCTGAGCCGAGGTCCGATCCCGCGATGGCCCATCCGCTGAATCCCAGCCACGCAACCGAGGCGAGGGGCAGGATGGCGGTGGGCAATCGGGTGAAGATCATCGAGTTCGGCACCCAGGTGGTGGCCAGCACCAGGAACGTCGCCAGTAGCAAGCCCGCCACCGAGACCGTGGCGACGAGCCGGTCGCCGATCCCCGCCCCGACGCCGAGGGAGAGCACCAGGGCCCCGGACGCGATATGGAGGCGTCGCAGACGATGGACTACGGCGTGAGGGGCCCACATCGCCGGCGAGACGAGCCGTGCCCCCTCGGCCGGGTCACCCCAGCCTCCGTCCTCGGGGCTCATGTGGCCGGGGAGCGGGGAGAACACCAGCCTGACCCGGGTGGTGACCGGGAGTCGCCGGAAGTTGGACTGCGCCGAGATCGAGGTGAGACCGAGCAAGGTCAGCGACGCCGTCGCCGCCAGCAGCCAGACACTCCACACCTCGGGCCGCTCCAGGTGCCGGATCCGGGTCTCGAAGGGGATGTGGAGGGTCATGTTGGCGATCTGGGCGAAGAAGACACCGGTCAGGGCGAGCCCGGCCACCCTGATGAAGGCTCGAGTCCACGGATTGGGCCGGTCGGAGAGCCAGCCGGCCACATTGGCCATGGCGAAGGGGGCGAGGAGGATCCAGAGGGCGGTGTGCGGTCTGCCGGCGGTGAGGCTGCCCCAGTGAAACGCCTTCACCTGATAGGGATCGCGATGCGGCTCGTAGACCTTCGCCGACCGATCTTCGAGGTCGTAGCTGACCGGTCTGGTGTAGAGCATCGCCTCGGGTGGCGTCCCCGACACGCCGTGCACCCTCAACTCGAACGGGATCATCCGGGCGCCCAAGCTAGCCCCGCCCGGGCCGCCCACTACATTCGGTCCGATGGAAGAAGAACGGATAGCCGTATTCGTCGATTTCGAGAACCTGGCCATCGGAGCCCGGGAGGCGCTCGCCGGCCACCAATTCGACTTCGAGCCCATCGGGAACGCCCTCGCCGAGCGGGGCCGGGTCGTCTCTCGTCGGGCCTATGCCGACTGGTCCATGTTCCCCGACGCCCGCCAGCCCCTCACGCGACGCCACATCGAGCTGATCGAGATCCCACAGAGGATGGGGGCCACCAGGAAGAACTCGGCGGACATCAAGATGGCGGTCGACGCCATCGAGGTCGCCTTCGAACGGGACTATGTGACCACCTTCGTCATCTGCACCGGTGACTCCGACTTCACCCCCCTCGTCCACAAGCTGCGGGAGCTGAACAAGAAGGTGATCGGCGTCGGGATCAAGGCCTCGACGTCGAACCTGCTCCCGCCGGCGTGCGACGAGTTCATCTTCTACGACAACCTCGAAGGTGTCGACCAGAGGGAGGAGGAGAAGCCAAAGCCGGTCGGGGGCGAGGACACCCGGTCCTCCGACGAGCTGACTGGCCTCATCACGACCACCCTGGGCGGTCTCCTCCGCTCGCAAGGCGAGGTGATGGCGTCGTCCCTGAAGCGGGCTCTGCTGCGCAAGGACTCCACCTTCACCGAGGCCGACTACGGCTTTCGTGCCTTTGGGGAGCTGCTCCGCCATCTCGAGGAACAGGGGACCATCGAGCTGTCCGAGGGCCCGGGCCGGGGAGACCCCCTGCTCAATTTCCCGTCCTCGAGTCGGGGCGAGGAGGAGGCTTTCTCCCTGCTCCAGGAGGTGGTCACCAATCTCGGGGGAAAGAACGGCTCCGTGGTCCTCTCCGGTCTGAAGAACCAGCTCCGCAAGCGTCGCCCCGATTTCAGCGAGAAGAAATACGGGTATGGGGGCTTTCTCCAATTCTGCAAGGCGGCGGCGACTCGGGGCATGATCGACCTCTCCTGGGACGAGGAGGTCGGCGACTACACCGTCACCGCCAATTGAGCCACAGGGCCGACGTCGTCGTCGTGGGGGCCGGGATCGTGGGCGCATCCATCGCCTATCAGCTGGCTCGTCGGGGCGTGGCGGTGATCGCGGTCGACAAGGGGAAGGGGCCTGCGGAGGGCTCCACCGGCGCCTCCTCGTCGATCTGTCGCTGCCGGTACACCCATCCCGAGGTGGTCAGGCTCGCTTTCCACGGCCAGAGCGCGTACGGGAACTGGGCGGAGTTCACCGGCCTCGACTCGCCCCGGTCGGGGCTTCATAGCGTGGGAGTCCTCTGGATGATGGGGGAGAGCCCGGCAAAGGTCGATGCCGATGTCGAAAAGCTGCGGACCGCGGAGGTCGCCGCCGAGAGCCTCGGCCCCGGGGAGGTCAACGAGCTGTTCCCCGCCCTCTCCACCTGCGCCGAGCCATTCGACCTCAGTGGCGAGACCGAGCACGTCTGCCGGCCCGGTGAGGCCTTCCTGTTCGAGTCGAGAGGCGGTTACGCCGACCCGGTCTCCGCCAATCAGGACCTCGTCGACGCCACCCGTGCTCGAGGCGGAGAAGTCTGGTTCGACTCGAGGGTGGTCGACGTGACCAAGGGCCCCGGCGGGGTGAGCGGCGTCGCGCTGGCCGACGGCGAGGAGATCTCGGCGGGGCTCGTCATCAATGCCGCCGGCCCCTGGTGCAACCGGCTCAACACTCTCGCCGGGGCCGATCTCTCCTGGACACTCGCCCCCACCCGCGTCCAGACGGTGTATCGCCCCTGGCCCGCCGAGCTGGGCCCTCTCCCGGCGACAGCCGACTCCAGCACCGGTATCTACTTCCGACCCGAGTCCGGGGGCAGCCAGGTCCTGGTGGGGTCGGTGCTGGCCGAGGACGAGGAGGAGGTCGTAGACGACCCCGATCACTTCAAGCGCGTCCCCGACGCCGGATTCTCCGAGATGAAGCTGGCTGCTTTCCACCACCGGGTCCCTGGTCTCGAGCCCCGCGGGATGCCCACCGGCATCGCCGGGCTCTACACCATCAATCGCGAAGACGTACATCCCGTGGTCGGGCCCACAGGCGTCGAGGGCTTCTGGGTGGCCAATGGGTTCAGCGGCCACGGCTTCAAGCTGGCTCCGGCCATCGGCTCGATGATCGCTCAGGAGGTCAGCGGGGAGAGTGGCGAGTTCGACACCGATGTCCCCATGAGCTTCTTCGCCGTCGACCGCCCTCGCATCAGGTTCCGCACGAGCGATTCGCCGCTCACCAGAAACGTATCGGGGAGCAGATACCACGGTCCGGTCCACAGGCGATCCGACCGAACGTGCTCGGCTATTTCGTCTCTCCGCTCAGGCCGAATCTCGAGATAGTCGTCGATCACAACGGTCTGGCCGTCGAGCAAAAACCCACGGTAATCTTCCCGCTCCCTCAGCACGTCCAGCA
>JAHWLC010000006.1 GCA_019347585.1 Actinomycetota bacterium
CGACTGCCCATAGGTCATCACCGAAAGATCACCCGAATCCGTCTTCACCCCCCCTACGGCTACCACCTCGAACCAGCCACCACCACCCTCGCCAACACCATCGCCGCCAAAGCCGGGACCAGCTGATCCCATTCCTTCGGACACTCTTCTACCCGATGCCGGTGATCGTCGCTTTATCGTCGTCCGCTGCGGCGAGACCCTGAGAGGCTGCTCCTCCTCGGGCCGATCCGGCAGTAGGCTCACGGGCCGGCGCGGGCAGAAACCGGAGATCACCAGGCGATTGGTGGAGTGGGTCCCGTGGGACTCGAACCCACAACCTTCGGGTTAAAAGCCCGCTGCTCTACCAATTGAGCTAGAGACCCCCGTGGAGACAGCCCAATGGTACTGGCGCCGTACCCTTTCCCGGAGTGAGCGTCATCCGCTTCGGCATCTCAGAGCTCCCCGACGGGGACCACGCCGCGTTCCTCGACTCCCTGGTCGAGCAGGGACATCGCGCCTTGGAGCTTCCGTTCACCAAGGAGTTCCCCTGGAAGGAGAAGCAGTGTGCCCAGTTCGGGGCGCTCGCCGCCGAGCGTGATATCCGGCTCTCCGTGCATGCGCCTTACTTCGCCGGGTTGACCATCCCTGAAGAGGACCGGGGGAAGCAGTCGCTGGCCGCCCTGGAGCACACTATGAAGCTCGGCCGCTGGCTGGGGGCGCCGGTGATCGTGGCCCACTTCGGCAGCAGCTACGAGGAGGACCCGGCGACCCTCATGGACCGCATCAGGTCGCGTCTCGACGCGTTGGCCCCCAAGGTCGAGTCCCTCGGGGTCGGATTGGGCCTGGAGACGGCGGGCAATGTCCGCCAATTCGGGAGCCTGGGGGACATCGCCCAGCTCGCCTCCGAGTACGCCTTCGTGCGGCCGGTCGTGGACTGGGCCCACATCCACGCCATGACCGGGGGCGGCCTGACCTCCCCCGAGGCGTTCCAGTCGGTGCTCGGCTTCGTGCGGGACGGTTTCCCCGGTTGGATGATCTCCCCTCTCCAGGTGCAGTTCTCGGACAACGAGTTCGGTCAGGCCGGGGAGATCCGCCACGTCGCTTACGGAGATGGCACCCTCCGGGTGGGGCCATTGGTGGAGGCGGTCACCGAGGCGGGGATGTCGATGGTCCTCATCTCCGAGTCTCGTGACATGACCAGTCACCAGCTGATCTGGAAGGAGGTGCAGGCGCATCTCGATGGCTCCGTCGACAGGAGGGGCCGGCATCTGTCCGAGGCACCCGTCGCCTTCCCTTCCCCGGTCGGGGTGATCAAGGACGGCGAGCGCTTTCGGGCGGTGGGGACCGACCGGCCCATCAGCTTCTCCAATATCGACAAGGCGTTCTTCCCCGACGCCGGGTACACCAAGGGCGACCTCATCCAGTACTACGCCTCAGTGGCGCCGGTCCTGCTCCCCCATCTGGCGGGGCGGCCGATCTCGATGTCCCGCTATCCCGACGGGATCGACGGGCCCTCCTTCTATGAGAAGCGGGCGCCTGGCCATCAGCCCGACTGGATGCGCACCGTCCCCGTTCCTTCCGATTCCCAGGGTGGGATCATCGACTTCCTCCTCGCCGACTCCCCCGAGGCGCTGATGTGGTTCGCCAACATGGGTTGCATCGAGGTGCATCCCTTCCACTCCACCGTCGGGCACCTGGAGACCCCGTCCTACGCCATCTTCGACTTCGACCCGGCGGAAGGGTCGGTGTGGGACCAGGTGGTGGCGGGAGCCCGGCTGCTGGAGGTGGCCCTGGAGCGTCTCGGCCTGCGCGGGTACCCGAAGCTATCCGGTGCCCGGGGCCTCCACGTCTACGTCCCCCTGGACCCGGTGCACAGCTTCGAGAGGGTGCGCCGGTTCGTCGGGGAAGTCGGGGCGTACCTGGCCGCCGCCAACCCCGATGACATCACCATGGAGTGGGACAAGCCGAAACGAACGGGCAAAGTCTTCATCGACCACAACCGGAACGCCTCGGGTCAGACGGTGGCCTCGGCCTACTCGGTGCGGCCCCTCCCCGGAGCGCCGATCTCGGTTCCGCTCACCTGGGAGGAAGTGGGGACCGTCCGCAACGGCGACGTCACCATCGCCAACCTCTGGGACCGGCTGCAGCGCTACGGCGACCTCTTCGCCCCGGTCGTCGCCGGTGGACAGACCCTGGACGCCGCCGAGACTGCGCTCGGGATGAGAAGTTGAGCGGATCCAGCCCAGATTCGGGCCGTGGTAGCCGAGGTTCGCTTCTCATCGTCTCTCTGCCCGGGGGGTCACCTGCAATGGGTAGGGTTGGGGGATGGACCTCTACGCCCGGATCAACATTCTCGGCGGGCTATCGGTCCGATTGCCTCACGGAGGCCTCGACGAGGCAATTCCCCTCGACAACGACCCCGTCGGGCGGGCCCACCACTGGGTGGAGCAGGGGATCAACTTCCTGCACGTCGTCGATCTCGACGCCGCCGCCTATGGCGACTATCGCAACCGGGACCTGATCGCCCGCCTCATCGAATCGGTGGACATCCCGGTTCAAGTGGCCGGCGGCATCCGCTCCGAGGCCGAGGCGCAGCGTCAGATCGAGAACGGGGCATGGCGGATCGTCATGGGCACCGCCGCCATCGAGAACCAGAACATGGTCTGGGACCTATGCCGGGCGTATTCGGACAAGATCGCGGTCTCCCTCGACGTCCGTGCCAACGAGGAGATCGCCACCAGGGGTTGGACCCAGAACAGCGGTCGCTTCCTCGAGGAGGTTCTCATCGAGATGTCGTCTGCAGGAGTGGTCGCATACCTGGTGGCCGAGGCGGGGCGGGACGCCCTGAGCGAGCCGCCCAACTTTCCCATCCTCACCGAGGCCCTGATGACGGTGGAGGAGCCGGTGATCGCCGCCGGCGGCGTCCGCGATCTCGAGGACCTGCGCAGGCTGATGCAGCTCGAGGCCAACGGCCGCCGTCTCGGAGGAGTGATCGTGGGTCGGGAGGTGACCGCCGGCAGGTTCACCATCGACGAGGCCAAGGAGGTGCTCGCCGGTGGGGGACCGAACCGGGCTCCCGGCGGAGTGCGTTCCACCCGGGTTCGCATCGGGGTGGCCTCGCTGCCCACCGCCCTCGGCTTCTACCGGGACACGCTGGGCTTCGACCAGGTCCGCTCGCCATCCCAGGGTGTTGCGGTGGCGGTGCTTCAGGCGACGACGGGCCAGCAGGTCGAGCTGGTCGAGGGGAACGGCTCCCGTCCCGAGTCGATCCTGTTCAAGGTGGAGAACCTCGACCGGTGGAAGGATCACCTGGCCTCCCGGGGGGTGGAAGCCTCGATGTTGGGCACCCAGCTCGAGACCAGGGACCCGGACGGGCTCAAGCTGGTTTTCGAGCCGATCTGATCAGAGGATCTTGGTCCGCGACTGCTCTCTGAGGAACTGACGGAGATACCAGGGACCGCCGCCCCCGGCGCCGGAGGTTCCCGAGCCCTTCCAGCCCCCGAACGACTGTATGTCGGGCCAGGCACCCGTGGTGGCGCCGGCAGCCCGGTTGACATAGGTGACGCCTGCTTCGATCCCGTCGAACCACCGCTCGATCTCGTTTTCGTCTGTGGAGAACAGACCCGCAGTGAGGCCGAATTCGGTGTCGTTGGCCTTCTCCAGGGCCTCATCCAGATCGGATACCTTGCCCACTGCCACCAGCGGCACGAACAGCTCTTCCTTCCACACCCATGACTGGTCGGGTGCGGTGACGACGGTGGGCGTCACGAAATTACCCCGGCCGAGATCGCCGTCCGAGATGACCTTGCCCCCCGCCAGGACCTCACCGCCGCTCTCCTCGACCTCGCGCACCGCTTTCTCGAAGCGACTCACCGCTGCCCTGTCGATGACCGGGCCGAGGAACGTCTCCTTGTCTTTCGGGTCCCCCACCTTCAGCTTTTCGGTCTTGGCGACGAGACGGTCCACGAACTCGTCGTAGACGTCGTCCTCCACGTACACCCGCGACGTCGCCGAGCACTTCTGGCCGCTGAGCCCGAAGGCGCCCCGCATCACCCCTTCGGTCGCCTGGTCGAGGTCGGCGCTGGCGGTGACGATCACCGGGTTCTTCCCGCCCATCTCGGCGGCCACCGGTTTGGGTCGCTTCTCGGTCGCCGTTCGGTACAGATGCATTCCCACCTCATACGAGCCGGTGAAGGTGATTCCGTCGATCCCGTCGTGGTGGGCGAGATAGTCACCGATCTCGGAACCTCTCCCGGTGAGGACGTGCAGGGCGGCGGGCGGCAGCCCGGCGTCTGCCATCACCCGGTAGAACTCGAGGGACATGAGCGCCCCGGTGTTGGATGGCTTGAGCACCACTGTGTTCCCCGTGAGCAGGGCCCCGATCGAGGGCCCGGCGGCCAGGGCCATCGGGAAGTTGAACGGGGAGATCACGGCCCAAACTCCCCAGGGGCGGAGCACCGAGACATTGGTTTCGTTCTCGCCGAGCGAACCGAGCGGGGTCACGAACCCGTCGTGCTTGGTGATCTGGTCGGAGTAGTAGCGGAAGAACTCCACGGTCTCGGCCACGTCGCCCAGCGCCTCGAGCCGGTTCTTGCCTACCTCATAGGTCATGAGGGCGGCGATCTCGAAGGTGCGGTCTTCCATGATGTCGGCGGCGGTCTGCATCAGGTCACGCCGCCGCTCCCAGCCCCAGTCCTCCCACTCGTCGGTGAAGTCGCGGGCCGCGGCCACCGCGTCATCGACGTCCTGTGTCGTGCCCTGGGCATAGAGCCCCACCACGATGTCGCTGTCGATTGGGGAGCGCTCCTCGTAGGTGGGGCGCTCGACGCGGTGCTCGCCGTTGACGATGACCCCGTGAAGCTCGCCCAGCTTCTCCTGTACCTCGACCAGTGCCGACTCGTATGCGGAGTTGAGCTCCTCGTTGTCGGCCGACATGGTGGCGTAGGTGATCTTCACGGCCATCTGATCCTCCGTCGTCGCAAGTTCTTCGCCCGAACGTTACCCACCGGCCTGGTCTCGTATTCGGGCCGCAGTGGAGGCCGCGGGACGACTTCACAGCCCGTCTCCGGACCACTAGCTTCTTTGCCCACATGCCAGCAACCGCCTCGCCGCTCCTCTATTGGCCTGCCCTCCTCGTCGGCGCCTATCTCCTCGGCTCTGTCCCGTTTGCCCAGGTGGCGGCCCGTCTCAACGGTGTCGATCTGCGTCAGGTCGGAACCGGGAACGTAGGCGCGGGCAACCTGAGCCGGCAGGTCGGCTGGGGCTGGGGGATCGCCGCCGCCGTCCTCGACGGGCTCAAGGGCCTCCTCCCGGTATGGCTGGCGAGGCGAGCCGGTCTCGGGCTGGGGGTCGCCGGTCTCACCGGTCTGGCTGCGGTCGTCGGCCACAACTGGTCGGTCTTGCTCAAGGGCCGGGCAGGCCGGGGCCTGGCCACATCCGTCGGGCTCGTCCTCGGAATCGACCCGGCGCTGCTGGTGTGGACCGGAGGATGGTCGATCGCCGGGTGGAAGATCGGCGGGGGCCTGGCCGGGTTTCTCGGCTGGGGGATGCTTCCGTTGGTGGCGGTGGCGCTGCTGCGGCCTCCCCATGTGACGTTGCTGCTCGCGCTCCTCTCCCTGGTCCTGATGGGCCGGCGCATGCAGGGGAACCCGGAGGACTTCGCCGACACCAACACCCCACCCTTGAAGCGGGTCATCTACGACGAAGACCTCGTTCCCGAAGAGTTCCCGGACACGGTCGAGGGCCCTCTGGTTCCGTGAGCCCACGCCGGGTTCTTTGGGTCGCCGTCGCGGCGGCGGTCGTGTACATCGCCATCGGCTACTGGGTGATCAACAACTTCGAGATCCCCCCGCTGCGGGGACCGGCCATCCCTCTCATCATCCTCGCTGCGGTGTGCCAGATCTCGGCGAAGTGGTTCTTCGGGCTGCTCTTCCGGGAATCGATCCAGGAAACCGGGGGCGACGTGCGGCCCTGGTCGGCCTTCAACGCTGCCATGGTCGGTGCCGGCGTCGCCCGGCTCATTCCCGCCGGTGGGGCGATCACCCCGGTTGCCATGTCTTGGACCGTCCGCGACGAGACCAAGGGCGCCACGGGGGCGGCCGTGAGGACGGTGCTCCTCAACTATGCCGGCCTCCTCATCATGACCGGGATCGGTCTGCTCCTCGCCCGTCCCCGGGAGTCGGCCCAGATCGCATCGATAAGCCTCTTCGTGCTGGCACCTTTCGTCCTCGGAATCGGCCTCCTTCTCATGTTCGGCTCGGGGAAGCTGGGCACGCTGTCGAAGTACTTGCCGGACAAGCTTCGGATCAAGCTGGAAGAGTCGATGGTGGACCATCTCCCCGCCCTCGAGTCCCAGGCGTACATATGGGCTCGTCTCGTCCTCGAAGCGGCCGCCCTCTGGCTGGTGCTCACCGCCTTTGGCCTCGACGTCAACGGGTTCCAGGTCGCCGCCGCGTTCGGAGTCTCCTCCCTTGCCGGCGGGCTGCCGGGAACCCCCGGCGGGCTCGGCGTCACCGAAATCGGGCTGGCCTTCATCCTCGCCGCCTACGGCATCCCGGGGGCGACGGCGGCGGTCCCCATCCTCGTCTTCCGCGTCGTCTCCTACTGGCTTCCGGCAGCGCTCGGCTTCCTCGCCGGCGGCTCCACCTTCCTCACCTCCGAGGAGGCGAAGAAGGCTGACGAGTCCGTTTGAGGAAGCGGTACCCTCGGATGCCATGAGCGACAAGGTCACCTTCGAACTGGCCAACCAGGACGGGGAGATGGTCAGCGACTCCGACTTCGTCGGGAGGCGCTACGTGATGTTCTTCTACCCCAAGGCGATGACTCCCGGGTGCACCGTGGAGTCGTGCGACTTCCGCGACAGCTACGGGGAATTCGCCGACGCCGGCTACGAGATCGTCGGGGTGAGCCCCGACCCGCCGTCGCGGAACAAGGAGTTCATCGAGAAGGAGGGGCTCAACTTCGACCTCCTCTCCGACGAGGACCACGAGCTGGCGAAGAGCTTGGGTGCCTGGGGGGAGAAGAGGCTCTACGGGAAGGTCTCCAAGGGCTTGATCCGATCCACCTTCGTCATCGACGAGGAGGGGGAGGTGGTCGAGGCCTATCGCAACGTCAACGCCCGGGGTCACGTCGACCGGGTGAAAGCCGACCTGCTCGGCTGAGCGGGTATGACAGGCCCGTCGTGGTGTCACTGCTGCGAACGCTCATCCCAACTCTCTCCCGATCAGACTCTCCAGGGCCTTGACCAGGGCGTGGTTGCCCTCGCTGCCCAGCCCCCTGGCCTGTAGGGAGCGGTAGAGCTGGAAGACGAGGGCCACCCCGGGGAGAGGAACTCCGAGCTCGTCGGCCGTCTCCAGCACCAGGCGGAGGTCCTTCTGCTGGAGATCGATGGTGAACCCCGGGCTCCAGTCCCGCTCGATCATCTGTGGGCCCCGATTGGAGAGCATCCACGAGCCGGCAGCCCCGCCCTCAACGGCCGCCAGTGTCTTGGCCAGGTCGAGGCCGGCGGCGTCGGCCAAGAGCAGGGCCTCCGAGGCGGCCATCTGGTTGAGGACCACCAACACCTGGTTCACCGCCTTGACCATCTGCCCCGAGCCTGGCTCCTCGCCGACGAGCACGACCGAGTTGGAGTAGCTGGCCATGAACGGCCTCGCCCGCTCCACGGCGTCGGCAGGGCCGCCCGCCATGACGGCCAAGGTGCCTCGTGCCGCTCCCTCCGATCCGCCCGACACCGGCGCGTCCACCCAAACGACGCCCCGCTCGGCTGCCCGCTGCGAGAACCGGCTGGTAGCCACCGGCGAGATGGTGGAGTGGTCGACTATGAGCCCTCCCTCCTCGATTCCCTGGAGAACGCCCCCTTCGCCGAACACCACCTCCTCTACATCCGGGGTGTCCGAGACGCAGAGGAAGGCGATGTCGCTCGCCGCCCCCACCTCCGCCGCGGTCGCGGCCACCCCTGTGTCGAGGCCGTCTGTCTTCGAAGCGGTCCGATTCCAGATCGTGGGGCGAAGGCCTGCCTCGAGTAGGTTCTCCACCATCCCCCGACCCATGATTCCGAGGCCGATGAAGCCGAGACGGGTCATGACCGCCACCCTAGAGACCTGCTAAACCCGGGGCCATGGCCCACGACCGCCTCGATCAGGCCCTCCAGTCCGAGCTCGACGAGCTGAGCTCAGCAGGCACCGCCAAAGGAGCCGAGAAGGTGATCACCGGGGTGGTCGGCCCCGAAGCCGGGCTCGGCCCCCGCTACCTGCTCGGCGGGGTGGATGGCGAGTTCCTCCGCATGAACTCCAATTCTTACCTGGGCCTCTCCCGCCACCCCGCGGTGCTCGACGCCGAGGAGAGGGCGACGAGGGAGTACGGGGCGGGTCCGGGTGCGGTGCGCTTCATCTCGGGCACGTTCCAGCCCCACATCGACCTGGAGGCCCGGCTCGCCGGGTTCCACGGGCGCCCGGCGGCCGCCATCTTCTCCTCGGCCTACGCCGCGGTGCTGTCCACCCTGCTGCCGCTCACCACCGCGGAGACGGTGGTCTTCAGCGACGAGCTCAACCACAACTGCATCATCAATGCCCTCCGCATGACGCGTCCGCAGTCTCGCCAGGTATACCCCCACCTCGATTATGAAGCCCTCGACTCCGGGCTCGCCGAGGCCGCAGGGTCGGCCCGGCGGGCGATCGTGGTCACCGACGGGGTGTTCTCGATGAGAGGCGACTATGCCGACCTTTCCGCTATCGGCGAGATCGCCGCCGGCCACGACCAGTCCTTCCCGGAGAATGTGGTGGTCGTGGTGGACGACTCCCACGGCGTAGGTGCCTACGGCGACACCGGGCGGGGGACCGAGGAGGCCTCCGGCGGGCGCTGTGACGTCCTCGTCGGCACCCTGGGCAAGGCGCTCGGGGTCAACGGGGGTTACGTCACCGCCTCGGGGCCGCTGGTCGAGCTCCTCCGGGAGAAGGGGCCGATGTACGTCTACTCCAACCCGATCACGGCGGGGGAGGCGGCTGCCGCCGACTCCGCAATCGCCATTCTCGACTCCGGCGAGGGCCAGGCCCTTCTCGTGCATCTCGCCGACATGACCAGGCGGTTCGAGACCGGTTTGGTCGAGTCGGGCCTGGAGACGATTCCCGGGCCCCATCCCGTGGTGCCGGTCATGGTGAGGGACACGAAGCGGACGGCCGACCTCGTCGACCATCTCTTCCGCAACGAGATCCTCGCCACCGGTCTCAACTACCCGGTGGTCCCCAAGGGCGACGAGGAGATCCGCTTCCAGATCACCGCCGACCACACCCCCGCCGACATCGACTACGTCCTCGAGGTGCTCGCGGGGTTCTGAACGCTTCTGTGTCGATTTACAGGGATATAGCCCGGGTAAATCGACACAGAAAGGCTCACTCCACCACCACCAGGACCGCTCCCGCCTCCACCTGGTCGCCCGGGGAGCAGTGGATCTCGGAGATGGTGCCGTCGTGGGGGGCGCGCAGAGTGTGCTCCATCTTCATCGCCTCCAGGACCACCAGCACCTGCCCCTCGGCTACCTCATCGCCGGCCTCCACGTCGACCCGGATCACCTTTCCCGGCATCGGGGCGTGCATCGAGCCCGGGGCGTCGTCGAGAAGCGACGAGGGGAACCGCGGGATCTCCTCGAGCATCACGGGATAGTTGGCCGAGTCGGCGTAGCGAAGCGCCCCGTAGCGGGCCACCGCAAAGCGGTGCTCCACATCATCGAGGACGAATGCGGCCTCTCCAGGAGTCAGCTCGACGATCTCGGCAACGCCGAGCCCATCGATGACGAAGCCATGTGGGGCGGCCGAGTACCAGATCTCGTGGGTGGCGTGGGGGCCCCGGTATTGCCGGCGTTGGGGCTGGCTTGCCAGATTCCGCCATCCCGAGGGCAGGGTGGGCAGCACCGGGGCGCTGGCGCGGGCGTGAGCCTGGTCGGCGAGGGCCACCGCCACCGCGGCCAGTCGCTCCTCCGCCCGGCCCAGCAGCGGCCGTCCCAGCTCGGCGGGGGAGTGCCGCTGCAGGAAGTGGGTATCCGTTTCGCCCGCGAGGAACTCGGGGTGCTCCAGCACCCGCACCAGCAGGGAGCGGTTGGTGGTGGAGCCGTGGAGCCGAGCCTGGCGGAGCGCCGTCGCCAGAAGCCCGGCGGCCGCCTCGCGGGTCGGTGCGTGGGCGATCACCTTCGCCAGAAGCGGGTCGTAGTGAACCGACACCTGTGAGCCGGCCTCGACTCCGGCGTCGACCCGCAGTCCGTCCAGGTCGGGGAACTCCACCTGGTGGAAGCGTCCGGTCACGGGGAGGAAATCGTTGACCGGGTCTTCGGCGTAGAGCCTGGCCTCGATGGCGTGGCCGTCCATGCCCGAGGGCATCTCGGGCAGCGGCTCTCCAGAAGCCACCAGGATCTGCATCCGGACCAGATCGAGCCCGGTCACCATCTCTGTCACCGGGTGCTCCACCTGGAGGCGAGTGTTCATCTCCAGGAAGAAGAACTCGCCGTCCTGGTAGAGGAACTCCACGGTCCCCGCCCCGGTGTACCCCACCGCGGTGGCGGCACGCACCGCCGTCTCGCCCATCCGCTCCCGGGTGGCGTCGTCGATCACGGGCGAGGGCGCCTCCTCGATGATCTTCTGGTGGCGGCGCTGGATCGAGCACTCCCTCTCGAACAGCGAGTGCACCTTGCCGTCGGCGGCCGCCATCACCTGGACCTCGATGTGGCGCGGGGCCTGGAGATAGGGCTCCAGGAGCATGGTGTCGTCCCCGAAGGCACCGGCGGCTTCCCGCCGCGCCCCCTCCAACGCCTTCGGGAGGTCGGCCGGGTCGCCCACGATCCGCATCCCCTTGCCGCCGCCGCCGGCCGATGCCTTGACCAGCACGGGGTAACCGATGTCGGCGGCGACCGCGGCGGCGTCGTCCGGGCCCACCTCGGCACCCCGGATGATCGGGATCCCGACCGAATCCATCAGTCGCTTCGACTCGAGCTTGGAGCCCATCGTCTCGATGGCTGCGGGAGGAGGGCCGATCCAGGTCAGCCCGGCCTCGGCCACCGCGCGGGCGAACTCCGCGTTCTCGGCGAGGAACCCGTACCCGGGGTGGATGGCGTCGGCCCCGGTCGTCTTGGCCGCGGCTAGAACCGCGTCGATGTCGAGGTAGGTCTCTCCCGGCGTGGCCCCCGGCAGCAGCACCGCCTCGTCCGCCTCCCGCACATGAGGCTCGCCGACATCGGGTTCGGAGTAGACGGCGACGGTGGAGATGCCCATCTCCCGGCAGGTCCGGAAGATCCGTCTCGCGATCTCACCTCGATTGGCGACGAGGACCTTGTCGATCATCACATGCGGAACACGCCGAAGCGATCGGCCCCCTCCACCGGGGCGGAGTGGATGGCGCTTAGAGCGATTCCGAGGACGGGGCGGGTGTCGCGGGGATCGATCAGCCCGTCGTCTCGAACCCGTCCTGTGGAGTAGTAGGCCTGCTCGGTGTGCTCCATCATCTCGATGAGCTCGGCGCTGCGCTCGGCGTCAGCCTGCTCGTCGAACTCCTCGCCTCTCGACTCCGCCGATTGACGGGCGACGATCGACATCACCCCGGCGAGCTGGCGGGCCCCCATCACCGCCACCTTGTGGTTGGGGTAGCCGAACACGAACCGGGGCTCGTAGGCGCGCCCCGACATCCCGTAATTGCCCGCCCCGTAGGAGACCCCGGCCATGAGGGAGATGTGGGCGACCTCGGAGTTGGCCACCGCGTTGATCATCTTCGCTCCGTCCTTGATGATCCCCTTCTGCTCGTACTCCTTTCCCACCATGTACCCGGTGGTGTTGTGAATGAAGAGCAGCGGGGTGTCGTAGCGGTTGCAGAGCTGGATGAACTCGGTCGCCTTCTCCGCCTCCTCGGAGAAGATGACTCCCTGCTGGTTGGCGACCACCCCGATGGGGTAGCCGTGGACCGATCCCCACCCGGTGAGGATCGAGGTCCCGTAGAGAGCCTTGTACTCCTCGAAGAGAGAGCCGTCGAGGACCCGGCCCAGGATCTCCCTCATGTCGAAAGGCACCCGCGGGTCCGACGGGATCACGCCGAGGATCTCGTCGATCTCGTGTACCGGGGCGTCGGCAGGCTTGGTGGGCCCGTACCCCCGCTTGCGCCAGTTGATGTGGCCGATGATGTCCCGGCCGATCCGGATGGCCTCCTCCTCCGTCTCGGCGAAGTAGTCGGACAGCCCGGAGACACGGGAGTGCATCTCGGCACCACCTAGCTCCTCGTCGGTGGACTCCTCGCCGGTTGCCATCTTCACCAGCGGAGGCCCGCCCAAGAACACCTTCGCCTGTTCTTTGACCATGACCGCGTAGTCACACATGGCCGGGTAATAGGCGCCCCCGGCCGTCGAGCTCCCGAAGACGAGTGAGATGGTGGGAATGCCCAGCTTGGAGAGACGGGTCAGGTTGCGGAACCACTTCCCGCCGACCACGAACACCTCGGCCTGGTCGGGGAGGTCGGCGCCCCCCGACTCCACCAGGTTGATCAAGGGAAGGCGGTTCTCCATGGCGATATCCATGATCCGCAGCGATTTCGCCAGGGTGTAGCGGTTGAACACCCCCGCCTGGCTGGTGGGGTCGTTGGCGAGGATGGCGCACTCGACCCCCCCGACCACGCCGATCCCGGTGATCACGTTGCCCCCGAGCGGCTTGTCCGATCCCCATGCCGCCAGGGTGGAGAGCTCGAGGAAAGGGGAGTCTTGGTCTACGAGCAGCTCGATGCGCTCACGGGCCAGCAGCTTGCCCCGGTCGCGATGTCGCTTGATGTACTTCTCCCCACCCCCCTGACGCGCCTCTGCCTGCAGCTTCTCGAACTCGGCGAGCTTGTCGAGCATGGCGGCTCGATTCGCCTGGTACTCCTCGGAGCGCGTGTCGAGGCGCGTAGGAAGGGCCTGCATGGGGAAAAGGGTAGTTCCGCCCAGTCAGGCCGGAGGGTCCGGGCTCAGCCCTCGTATACCGCCGACTCCTGGTATGGCTCGATCATGATGCACTCGCCGGGGCACTCCTCGGCGGACTCGATGGTGTCCTCGATGAGCTCGTCGGGGACTCTGGCCATGCCACGGGCGCCTTCAGGCGCCTGCTCGCCGTCGAAGACCACCGTGCGGTCGAAGAACTTGGATTCCTCCTTCACCACCCAGAGGCCGTCGTCGCGGCCAACGAAGACATCCGGGGTGATCTCCTCGCAGATCCCGTCACCCGTGCAAAGGTCCTGATCGATCCAGACCATCAATTTCGTTGCTTGTGCCATGTCACCAAACTCGTTCTTTCGCTGTCACCAAACTCGTTCTTTCGCTAAACATCAAAATAGTGGCATGAAGGCCCTACCCAACTCATGGCAGGACCGAAACAATGGAAGAAGTATTGCAACACCTGAAGAATCGTATCGGGACTGAGCTCGGGGTGAGCGACTGGATGGAGATCACCCAGGAGCGGGTGAATGCATTCGCCGACGCCACCGACGACCATCAGTACATCCACGTCGACCCGGAAGCGGCCGCACAGACTCCCTTCGGCGGAACCGTGGCCCACGGCTACCTCACCCTCTCGTTGGTGGTGCCGTTGGCGGCGCAGGTGGAGGTCGACCTGGGAAATCCAAAGATGGGGATCAACTACGGGCTGGACCGGGTCCGGTTCCCGGCTCCGGTGCCCGTGGGCTCACGGATCCGGGCCCGCGTCGCTCTCGACTCGGTCGAGGAAGTACCGGGCGGTGTCCAGGTGAAGCGGACCGTCACGATGGAGGTCGAGGGTGGAGACAAGCCGGCGATGGTCGCCGAGACCCTGACCCGGCTCTACTACTGAGGAACCGCGAACCCAGGGTTCTAGACCACGCTATACGCGGTGTGGAACCCTGGGTTCGCTCATCAGGTCAGCTCAGGCTCCTGCCCCCGCCCACCACCAGCACATGGCCGGTGACGTATGAGGAGAGGGGGGTGAGGAGGAACCACACCACGTCGGCGATCTCGTCGGGGGTGCCCATGCGGGCCATCGGGATGTTGGAGATGGCTCGCTCCAGCACCTCCTCGGGGATCTTCTGGGTCATTTCGGTATCGATCAGCCCGGGCGCGACCGCGTTGACCCTGATGTGCGGGGCCAGGGAGACCGCCATGGCCCGGGTCAGCCCGACGAGGCCGCCTTTCGACATCGAGTAGTTGAACTGCCCGAAGTTGCCCAGGTAGGACCGGGACGAGATGTTCACGATCGCCCCGCCGTCGCTCATCAGATCGGCCATCGCCGTGGACAGCCGGTAGGCGGCCCCCAGGTTCACGTCGAGGACCGAGCCGAAGTCCTCGTCGGTCATGTTCACCAGCCTGGAGTCGCGGGTGATTCCCGCATTGTTGACCAGCCCGGTCAACGGACACCCGGCGCTCTCCACCGCCGCCACCACCTCGCTGATCCCGTCCTCTGTGGTGAGGTCGACCTGGACCGGGACGATGCTGTCGTCGGCGAACCCCGGTTCCGGGGCAATGTCGACTGCGATCACGGTGAACGTCCCGTTGCCGGCCATCTCCTCGGCGATCGCCCGCCCGATCCCTCGCGCCGCCCCGGTCACCACGACCGAGGTTCTCATGGGAGGGCCTTCCCCAGATGGCTCCAGCCCAGCCTGATCACCTCGCCGGTGACCCCGGACGAGTCCTCGGCGAGACGCTCGGCCCAGCCGGTCACCAGCTCGTGATCGGATTCGTCGTCATAGGCGAGGACATTCGCCGTCCACCCCTTGCGGGCTCCCTCCAGGGCGGCAGTCCTCGCCGCCGAGAGCAGACCGGCCGCCACCATCGCATCTCCGGCGCCCCCCTTGCCGAGGAG
>JAHWLC010000070.1 GCA_019347585.1 Actinomycetota bacterium
GGCGTCCGCGTGCTCACCGATCGCCCCCAGAGCCATGGCCTCTATGCCCTTGTCGGGCTCGGTGACGAACTCATCGAGGAACAGCCTTCGCAGGGACTTGGCGGACCGCGAATAACGGGCGAAGAGGGCCCCTTTCACCACTTCGGGGAGGTTGATCAGACCGAAGACTGGCCTGTCGGTGTTGGTGAAGAATCGTTCGAGTACCGCCCGCTCGGCATCGGTGAATTGCTCGACGTGGTACTCGGTCACGGGTGGGCGATTGTATGCCGGTGCGGAACGGCACCCGGGTAGCGTGTCGTTTCTCTTGTCCGTGCTCTTCATCAGAATCGCGATACTCCTGCTCGGGGTGGTGGCGGTCGCCATCGCCACCGTGCCGCTGATCGTCCTCATCGATCTCCTCGGTGGCGGGACCGGGCTCGGTCTCTGCCCCGACGGGCTCCAGCAGTGTGAGAAGCCCTACTCCACCGGGGCCGAGCTGATCGTCATCCTCAGCATCGGCCTGTTCGCCGTGGTGGCCGGTATTCGCGTCCTCGCCAGGTTGGCGCGTCGGCTTCAGAACGAGTCCTATCAGGTGGTTCAGTGAGCAGGAGTCACCGACTCGGCCGCAGCTGACGCTCGGTCCCTCTGACGGGTGACCGCGATGTAGATGGCGGCGACGATCAACCCCGCCCCGATCCAGCCGCCCAGGTCGAGCCGCTCCCCGAGCACCACCCAGGCCGTGGCCACCGCGAACGCCGGCTCGGCAGCGAGGACCACGGCGGCGGTGGCGGCTCCGAGGATCGTCTGGGCCCAGATCTGGAGGAGGAAGGCACCGGCCGAGACTCCCAGTCCGGTGAGGGCTATGGCCGCCCACACCGTCTCATCGGGCGTGGTGACGCCTTCCAACGCGAACGCGAGGGGGAAGGAGAGTGCGGCGGTCACCGCGAGCTGGACGGTGGTGAAGGGGACCACCGGGTGGAGCCTGGCGTAACGGGAGAGGGCAACGATGTGAAGGGCGAAGGCGAAGGCGCAGCCCAGAGTGAGCAGGTCGCCGCGGCTCATGGCCACATCCCCGGTCCCGGTTACCAGCACCAGGCCCAGAAACGAGAAGGCCGCGGCTGCCACGACCCAGACACTGGGGCGGCGCCGCTGGAAGAGGGCGGCGAGGAACGGCGTCAGCACCACGTAGAGGCCGGTGATCAGAGCGGAGTTGGTGGCACTGGTGACCGAGAGGCCCGCCGTCTGCAGGGCGTAGCCGGCGAAGAGGGCGAGGCCGCAGAGCGAGCCGTGCGCCCAGATCGCCCTTCCCCGGGGAGCGGCGAAGAGGGCGAGGGCGAGAGCGCCGAGGAGAAAGCGCCATCCGACGAAGGTGAGTGGGCCGATGTCGACCAAGGCCGACTTGATGACGACGAAGGTGGCCCCGAAGAGAAACGAGGCTCCGAGCAGGGCGGCCACCGCTCGGCTGTTCCCGGTGCCTGTCATAGGAGGCGGAGGAGAGTAGACCCCGGCAATACCATGCCCGGGCGATGCCAGGACCGAGAGCAGACGGGACCACGCCCACGGCCTCCGAGCGGGGCAAGGCGCGAGCGGTCCTGAACCGGCTTCGCCAGCGCTATCCCGACATCGGCACCGCCCTCGACTACGAGAGCCCCTGGCAGCTCCTCGTCGTCACCATCCTCTCGGCGCAGACCACCGACGAGAACGTGAACAAGGTGGCTCCTGCGCTCTTCGAGCGGTATCCGGAGCCGGCGGACCTGGCGGAGGCGGACCGCGAAGAAGTGGAGGGGATCGTCTATTCGACGGGCTTCTACCGCCAGAAGTCGGAGTCGATCATCCGGATGTCACAGGACATCGTCGACCATCACGGCGGCGAGGTGCCCAAGGACATGGACCACCTTGTCGAGCTGCGCGGGGTGGGGAGGAAGACCGCTTCTGTGGTGCTGGCCGAGGTCTGGGACGTGCCCGCCATCGCCGTCGACACCCATGTGAAGAGGGTCACCCGGCGGCTCGGCCTCACCGAGGAGGAGGACCCGGTGGCGATCGAGACCGACCTGCGCTCCCTCTACCCGCGAAAGGACTGGTCGGAGCTCTCGATGCGCTTCATCCAGTTCGGTAGGGACATCTGCGAGGCGCGCAAACCTCTCTGCGGTGCGTGCGAGCTCTTCTCCCTCTGCGAGTGGCCCAACCGGTTCGAGCGGGCGGGGAAGACACCGGATTGACCTTCCGGATCACCACCACAGACCGGGAGATCGCCGGGCTGGCTGTGCCCGCCCTGGGCAGCCTGGCCATCGACCCGCTACTCACTCTGGCCGACACCGCCTTCGTCGCTCGGCTGGGCACCACCGACCTGGCGGCACTGGGCGTGGACGCCGCCATCATCTCCTTCGCCTTCTTCGCCTTCAACTTCCTGGCCTTCGTGACCACACCCCTGGTGGCCAAGGCTCTCGGCCGCGGGGAGGTCGCTCGAGCGCGGGGGATTGTGGGCACCGCACTGCTCCTCGCCGTCGCCCTCGGAATCCCGGTGACCCTCCTCGTCATCGCCCTCGCTCCGGCACTGGTCGATCTGATGGGGGCCCAGGCCGAGGTGGCGGGACCCGCCATCGACTATCTCAGGGTGAGGGCTCTGGCCACTACCGCGGTCCTGGTGGTCACCGCCGGCCACGGAACCTTCCGCGGGCACAAGGACACTCGCACCCCGCTGCTGGTCGCCTTCGGGGTCAACCTGCTCAACCTCGCCCTCGACCCGCTGCTGATCTTCGGGGCGGGGCTCGGCCTGGAAGGGGCGGCGTGGGGCACGGTCGTCGCGCAATGGCTGGGCGCGGGATGGTTCCTGTGGCTCATCCGCTCACGAGGGATGGCAACCCGGCCCCGCCGGCTCGCCGAGACACTCCCGCTGCTGGCTACGCTCGGCAGCAACGGTGGGCTGCTCATGGTGCGCACCGGCTTCCTCCTCTTCGCCTTCACCTTCGCCGCCTCGTCGGCGGCCCGGCTGGGTGCGGTCGAGATCGCCGCCCACCAGCTCGTGGTGCAGCTCTTCTTCCTCTCCGCGATGGTCGCCGACTCGCTCGAGATCGCCGGCCAGGCCATGGTCGGCGAGGAGTCGGGGCGGGGGGACCGCCAAGCACTCGGAGCCCTCAACCGTCGACTCCTGGGCTGGGGTCTCGCCGCCGGGGTCGTCCTGATGGTCGCCGTCGGGCTGGGGCGAGTCGGGCTCCGATACCTCGCCAGCGACTCTGTCGTCGGCGACCTCGCGGTGTCGGCCGCCGGGATCGCCGCGTTGCTCGAGCCGATTGGAGCGCTCGTCTTCGTCGCCGATGGCATCTTCGTGGGCATGCTCGCCCTCGGGTCGATGGCGTTGTCGACGGCGACCGGAGCGATCACCGCGATCACCCTGATGGCCTTCACTCCCATGGGCCAGTCCCTGCACGGGATTTGGTGGGCACTCGGCGTCTTCCTCGCCGTGAGAGGGCTCGTCTTCGTGGTCCGCTATCCGGCCTCTGCGGAGAGAGCAGTCAGGTCCTGACCCCGGGTCTCGGGAAGCAGAGCGGTGAGCGCGGCGGCGATGGCGACACCGACCCCGAGCATGAAGATCGTGTTGGACAGCCCCAGGGTGTCGATGGTGTAGATGCCGGAGATGAGGCCGAGCGCCGATCCCACCAGTGCGGCATTGGAGGCGGCGGTGTTGGCACTGGAGCGGAGACGGGTGGGGAACAGCTCGGCCCGGTGAGAGCCTCCGGCAGGGACGAATGCGAAGGTGCCGAAGGCGGACACCATGACGCCGACCACGATGAGGGGAATGGTGGTGGTCGAGTAGACGAGGATCCCGCCGGCGAGGGCGAGAAGGAGGCTGAGGATCGAGGTACGGCGCCGCCCCCAGGCATCGGCGAAATGACCGCCGACGAAGAAGCCGACGCCGCCGAGCGTCCCCCCCAGGAGGAGGATGAGCACCGCGTCTCCGGTGCTCATCCCAACATCGGAGATCATGCGCTCGGTGGAGAAGGCGGCCCCGACGGCGCCGAACGCCGAGGCGAGCAGGTTCACGGTGAGCACCGTCCAGAAGCGCGGTGCCCAGGGGCGGGACGCCAACAACTCCCTCCATTGGCCCCCCCGGGGGTGCTCCATGGTGTACACCCTGGTCTCCGGGAGCCGCAGCGCGACGAGCGGGATCACCGCCAGCCCGACGCCGCTCAGGAGGTGGGGAATGCGCCAGGCCTCGCCCCCAGCGTCGGCGAGAGGAAGTGCTATCAGCGCCAGACCGCTGCCGAGGGACACCGCAGCCCCGTAGAAGGAGATCGAGTAGGCGCGCACCGGCGGGCTGGCAGTCTCGGCGAGGATCACCACCGCCAGCCCGGACACGGCCGCGGTGCCCGTGCGCAGCACGGCGTGGAGAGCTCCGAACTGCCAGGCCTCGGCGACGAGACCGGCTCCGGCGCCGCCCACGACGACCAGGGTCATGGCGAGGAGAAAAGGACGGCGCCGTCCCCGGTGGTCGCCGAGCCATCCGATCCCCAAAGCGGCGAAGCCGGCGAGACGGGCCACCCCCAACATCAGGCTCATCTCACCCTCGGACAACCCGAGCCCGACCCGGGTGAAGGGGAGGCCGGCGCTGGCCTGGGACTGGGCGAACCCCTGCACCAGCCCCGCCAGCCACATGACGGCGACGATGCGGCGGTCGGTGTCGGTGAAGCTTCGCACCGGGAGCAGCGGCTCGAACACCCGGCGGAGCTCAGCTGGCATTTAGCGAGGCTAAACGGGAGACGTGGGAAAATCGGGGGGATGACTCCCGCCGTCATGTTGCGAAATGTTTGAGAACGCCGCCGACAGCGTGTTCCTCGTACAGCTGGTGATCGCCTTCGGCGCGGGAATCATCTCGTTCGTCTCTCCCTGCGTCCTCCCCCTCCTCCCCGGCTATCTCTCGATGATGTCGGGGTACTCGGCATCGCAACTGGAGTCGGGGGAGGTGTCGATAGGCCGGCTCACCCGGGTCATCCTCCTCTTCATCCTGGGCTTCACCATCGTCTTCGCAGCTATCGGAGCCACCGCCTCCACCCTGGGCCGCTTCCTCGCCCAGAACCTGGGGACGTTCACCCGGATCGCAGGTGCGTTCATCATCGTCTTTGGTGCGCTGATGGTGGCAATGGCGGTCTCCAACCGGGGCATCCTGGCCGGTTTCAACCAGGAGCGGCGGGTGGAGGTGAGGCCGTCGAGGCTGGGGCCTTGGGCCCCACCGGCGATGGGCGCCGCGTTCGCCTTCGGGTGGACCCCATGCATCGGCCCGGTGCTTGCCGTGATCATCGCCACCGCCTCTACCCAGGCCACCGTGGGCCGCGGTGTCGCCCTCCTCGTCTCCTACTCGCTGGGGCTTGGGGTCCCCTTCCTCCTGGCCGGTCTCGGGCTGTTCAAGTTCTTTGGCCGGGTCAAGCCGTATCTCAAGCCGATCAATATCGCCTCGGGAGTCCTCCTCGCCCTGTTCGGGCTGGTGATGGTGACCGGGCAACTCGACGTGCTGTCGGCGTGGATATCCCGCTTCTTCATCGATGTGCCATTTCTCGAGGACCTGGCCACCGTGTGAGTGAGATGCCCGAAGAGTTGCTCGCCCCGGAGACGCCTGACCTCGTCTGGTTTCGGGGGCCGGACACGATCCGCTTTCTCAACGACCTGCTCAGCCAGGAGATCGCCACCGCCGCCCCGTACCGGGTGCTGAGGTCGCTACTTCTCGATCCCCAGGGGAGGCTGAGCCACATACTGTGGGTGCTGCGTGGTGACGACGAGGTGGGGCTGGTCACCGATCCTGGGCGCGGGCAAGACCTGGTCTCCACCCTGGGCCGGTACCGGATTCGGGTGGAAGTCCAGATCGACGAGGAGAGCGAGCCGGTCTGGCTGGTGGTGGGTGAGATGGCAACGGTTCCCGGGGGATGGGAGAGGACCGACGGCTCTCTTCTCGCCGATGTCTCCTGGGCGAAGGCCAAGCGCAGCCTGCGGGTCGGAGAGCGGCCCGACCTGGAGACGATGAGCCGCGATCGCTACGAGGAGCTTCGGATCGAGTCGGGGGAGCCCCAGTTCGGCCAGGACGTGGACGAGAAGACGATCCCGCAACAGACCGGCCTGGTGCCGGTGGCGGTGGCTTTCGACAAAGGATGCTTCCTCGGCCAGGAGCTGGTTGCCCGCATCGACAGCCGGGGGGGCAACGTGCCCCAGC
>JAHWLC010000071.1 GCA_019347585.1 Actinomycetota bacterium
AAGACGAAGTTCTCCTCGGCCCTCGCCGCGGCCCGCGCCATCTCGAACGCCCGGGTGAGCTCGGCGCGGACCTCCTCCCAATCCTCGCCGACAGGGGAGACCCGGTAGATGTTCACGGCGCCACCGCCCGGCCCTCTCCGATCATCTTCTCGATGCTCTCCTCGTCGAGCCCGAGCTCGTCGAGAAGGGCGCGGGTGTGCTCCCCGAGCAGCGGCGGCCTCATCTCGGTGCGGGCCGGCACGTCGTCGACCCGAATCGGCGACCCGGTGCTGTGCACCAGCCCGGCGATCGGGTGGTCAGTCTCCACCAGCATCTCATGATGGCGCGCCTGGGGATCGTCGAAGGCCTCGGCGATGGTGAGCACCCGGCCAACGGGCAGCCCGGACTGCGACAGCAGCTCGATCCAGTGCTCCGCCTTCTCGGTCTTGAAGATGCGGCCGAGCTTGCGCGCCAGTGACTCCCGGCCGGTGATCCGGCTCTCGTTGTGGGGAAAGTCCCTGGCCAGGTCGGGTCGCTCCAGCACGCCGCTGAGGATCTCGAAGTGGCGATCGGAGACGATCGCGAGGGTGAAGGGCCCGTCGCTCGCCTCGAACACCTGGTTAGGGGCGAGAAACGGGCTGGCCGTACCTGTTCGCTCCGGTTGGGAGCGGGTGGCGAAGGCGATGGCGTTCCATCCCGACTGGACGGCCATCAGACCATCTCGCAAGGAAATCTCGATGTACCGGCCGCGTCGCGGGCTCTCGGCGAGAGCGGCGGCCACCGCCAAGGCGGCGTTCGTTCCCGCCACATAGTCGCCGATTGTGGTGGCCGTCTTTCGCGGACCGTCCCCCGGAGAGCCGGTGATGGAGATCATCCCCGACTCGCCCTGGAAGATGACGTCGATCCCTGCTCGCTCGGCGTACGGGCCGGTGGCCCCGAAGGCTGACACCACGACGTAGACGAGCTCGGAGTTGAGCTCCCGGGCCCTCGGCTCGTCGAGACCGAGCCTCTCCATCGCCCCGTGGCGGAGGTTGTGGACGAGGACGTCGGCCTTCCTCACCAGGTTGTCCAGTGCCCGCTTGGAGAGCCAGTCCTTGAGGTCGAGGGCCAGCGACTCCTTTCCCCTGTTCACCGCGAGGAAGAAGACCGACTCGCCCTTCTGGTAGGGACCGAACCGGCGCCCGAGATCGCCACCGGTGGGCTCCACCTTGACCACGCGGGCCCCGAGGTCGGCGAGCAGCATTCCCGCGTATGGCGCTGCGATGAGGTTGCCGAACTCGATGACGAGGACTCCGTCCAGCGGCCGTTCAGACACGCTCGACGACCATGCTGATCCCCTGCCCTACCCCGATGCACATGGTGGCGAGGCCATACCGGGCCTCGCGGCGGTCGAGCTCGTGGATCAGAGTGGTGAGGATGCGGGCGCCCGAGGCGCCGAGAGGGTGGCCCAGTGCGATTGCCCCTCCGTTTACATTGACCTTTTCGGGGTCGAGATCGAGCTGTCGCACGGTGGCCACCGCTTGGGAGGCGAACGCCTCGTTGATCTCCACGAGATCGAGGTCGCCGGACTGGAGGCCGGCGCGATTCAGAGCCTTCCTCGACGCCGGCACCGGGCCGATTCCCATCACGTCGGGGTATACCCCGGCTGCTGCGGACGAGACGATGCGGGCCAGCGGCTCCAGCCCGTGTTCGCTCAGCCCTTTCTCCGTGGTGAGGAGTAGCGCGGCGGCTCCGTCGTTCATCGGGGAGGAGTTACCCGCGGTGACCGTGCCGTCTTCCCGGAAAACCGGGGGGAGTGCGGACAGAGCCTCCATCGAGGTGTCGGGCCGTGGTCCTTCATCCTCCTCGATCAGAACCGTCTCCTCGCGCCTGGGGCCCCTCGGAGCCTCGATGGGCTCGATCTCGTTCTTGAAGCGCCCCGCCTGGCGGGCGTCGACGGCGAGCCGGTGGCTGCGCAGAGCGAAGGCGTCCTGGTCCTCCCGGCTGATCTGGTGCCGCTCGGCGACCACCTCTGCGGTCATGCCCAGGGTGATCGGGGGATAAGCCTCCTCCATCCGAGGATTGACGAAAC
The DNA here is from genome assembly GCA_019347585.1 of Actinomycetota bacterium. Lineage (GTDB taxonomy): Bacteria > Actinomycetota > Acidimicrobiia > Spongiisociales > ZC4RG35 > JAHWLC01. Next base: position 2,051 of record JAHWLC010000071.1, read on the forward strand.
GCCAGCCGAGCACCGTGTCCGCCGTCGCCGGGACACCCCGGGCGAATCCGGTCTCCGGCTTCATCATCACGTACGGGGCACGGCTCATCGACTCGGAGCCGCCGGCGATCATCACTTCTCCCCAGTCGGCGGCCAGCGCATGCCCGGCAGACACCACCGCCTGCAGACCCGAGCCGCAGAGACGGTTGACGGTGGCGCCGGACACCTCCACAGGGAGCCCGGCGAGGAGGACGGCCATCCGGGCCACGTTCCGGTTGTCCTCGCCGGCCTGGTTGGCCGCCCCCCACTGCACGTCCTCGATCGCCCCCGGGTCGAGGCCGGGACTGCGGGCGAGCAGCCCGGCCACGGCGTGGGCGGCGAGATCGTCGGGGCGGACGAAGGCGAGCTGGCCCCCGATCTTGCCCATCGGGGTGCGACAGGCGTCGACGATGAAGACGTCGCTCATGCCCTCAATCTTGGTCGATGGACGACGCTCGCGTGCCAGAGGTAGCGTCGGAGGCGATGGCCAGACCCGACCGGCTCCACTTCACCGAGTCCGACGAGGCCAACCGCCTCCTCGCCGAGGACGGCTTGGCCCTCCTCATCGGCATGCTCCTCGACCAGCAATTCCCCATGGAGCGCGCGTTCTATGGGCCGCAACTGCTCAGGGAGCGGCTGGGGGAGGAGCTCGATGCCGCCCGCATCGCCTCGCGGGACCCCGAGGAGCTGGAGTCGACGTTCAAAGGGCCGCCTGCGATCCACCGCTACCCGTCGTCGATGGCGAAGCGGACCCAGGACCTGTGCCAGTTGATCGTGGAGGAGTACGGGGGCCGCGCCGAGGCGATCTGGGAGACGGCGGAGAGCGGGAGAGACCTCCTGAAGAGGCTGAAGGCCCTTCCCGGGTTCGGTGAGGCGAAGTCGCGGATCTTCGTCGGAGTGCTGGGGAAGCGGCTCGATGTTCGGCCCGAGGGATGGGAGTCCCAGGCCGCCGACTGGCCCTCCATCGCCGATGTGGCCGTCTTCGACGACGTCGCCACGCTGCGGGCGCAAAAGAAAGCTATGAAGTCGAAATAGGGCGTTAGCCCTCTCAACCTGGCTCCCGGTCAGGCCGATAATGCCATCCAGGGCTAACACCGGAAGGACAGATGCATCTCTCAGGCCAGTTGAGCGATTGGAGCATCGACGACCTGCTGCAGATAATGCAGGTCACCAAGAAGACCGGGTCCCTCGACATCGCCGGGGATCGTCGGGGTCGGCTCCATTTCCGCGACGGCAACATCACCGGCGCCGAGCTCAACGGAGCCAAGGGCAGCTACACCGGGTCCGATCGTGCCGCAGTGGCCGACATCCTCTACGTCCTCTCCACACTCGAAGAGGGCTCCTTCGCGGTGGGACCCGCCGATGGGCCCGAGGGAAAGGGTTGGTCCGTCGAAGAGGTCGTCGCCGAGGTAGAGGTGCTTCGCTCCCTGGAAGGTGAGGTCATCGACGCCGGCCTCTTCGAGGCCACCGGGGTCCGGCTCAGGGCGGAGATGGAGGAGAAGCTCGCCATCGACCCCGAGGATTGGCGGGTGCTGGTCTCCCTGGTGCAGCCGTTCACCTTCACCCACCTCGAGTCGAAGCTGGGACGTGGCGGGGCGGTCCGGGTATTTCACACCCTGCACCGACTGGGCGTGGCCGAGCCGATCGACGGCGAGGAGGCCGCCGACTGGCTCGATCGCCTCGCGGAGGACATCTCTCCCGACGACGAAGAGCCGACTTGGCTCGACAAGGCCGAGCCCGAGGAGACCGAAGAAGAGCCGGCAGCCGCCGATATCATCGATGAGCCCGAGAAGCTGGCTCCGGTCGCCGAGCCCCGGGCCGACGCCGACATGAAAGGGGTGTCGGCGCCGGCTTCCACCACGCTCACCGACGGTGTCTACGACGAGATCCGCCGGCTTCGCAGCCGGGTAGCCGACAACCGCTAGGCATCAGCCGCCCCGGTATCGTCGGCCGGCGATGCCGGAGGCCTGGAGACACGACCACCCGCTGCTCATCGGGATCGCGGGAGGGTCGGGCTCCGGCAAGACGACCATCGCCTCCGCAGTAGTCGAAGGGCTCCATGGCCGGGTGGTGGTGATCGAGCACGATGCCTACTACCGCCACCGTCCCGACCTCAGCTTCGAGGAGAGGGCCGGGGTCAACTATGACCACCCGGACTCCCTCGAGACCGAGCTGCTGGTCCGCCATCTCGCCGCGCTTCGCTCGGGCAACGCAGTCGATCGCCCGGTGTACGACTTCACCCGGCATCTCCGCTCCGAGGAGACGGTGCGGGTGGGTTCAGGCCGGGTGATAGTGGTGGAGGGGATCCTGGTCCTCGCCGAGCCCGCGCTGCGCGATCAGCTCGACCTGAAGGTGTTCGTCGACACCGATCCCGATCTTCGTCTCGCTCGGAGGCTCCAGCGCGACATCGAAGAGCGAGGGCGCAGCCTCGACTCGGTGATGACCCAATACTTCGCGACGGTCCGCCCGATGCATCTCGCTTTCGTCGAACCGTCGAAACGCCACGCCGACCTGATCATCCCCGAGGGCTTCAATCCCGCTGCCGTCGCCACCGTCGTCGAGCTCATCCGCTCCCGGCTCTAGTCGACCTGGCGGCGGCTCTTACAATCCCTCGGGTGAACCCGCGACCCCTGGTGGGGATCATCGGCGTTGGAGCGATGGGAGAAGCCCTGCTCCGCGGTCTGCTCGCGGCAGGTTGGGACAAGGCAGAGGTGTCGCTGTGCGTGAGACGACCGGAGCGGCGCGACGAAATCGCCGCGAGCACCGGATGTGTGGCGGCCCTTAAGCCTGCCGAAGCGGTGAAGGGACGGGATGTCATCGTCGTCGCGGTCAAGCCCCGCGACGTCCCCACCGTGCTCGAGCAACTCGCCGGCGAGCTGAGCGACGACCAGATCGTTCTCTCCCTCGCTGCCGGGGTCAGGACCGAGACCTACGAGAGCGGGCTGGGCCCATTGCCGGTGGTGAGGGCGATGCCCAACACTCCCGCGCTGGTTCGGAAGGGGGTCACCGGGGTCGCGGCCGGTAAGCACGCCACCGAGGAGCATCTCGCCCTGGCCAATGCGGTGCTCGGCGCAGTCGGGTCGGTTCGGGTGATGGATGAGGCGCTTCTCGACGCGGTGACCGCGGTCTCGGGGACCGGGCCGGCGTACGTCTTCCTCCTCGCCGAGGCCCTCACCGAGGCGGCGATGCGGGAAGGCCTTCCCCGCGACGTCGCCGAGAACTTCGTCCACGAGACGATCAGAGGGGCAGGGCATCTCCTCACCGACACCCCGAAGAGCCCGGCGCAACTCCGCTATGAGGTGACCTCCCCCGGAGGTACGACGGCGGCGGCGATGCACGTCCTCGAGGAGCGCGGCTTCAGGGCCCTGGTCGAGGACGCGGTGCGGGCGGCTGCGCTGCGAGCGACCGAGCTGGGAGGGTCGGGCTGAGCCTGTTCACCAGGCTCGTCACCTCCATCACCGAGGCGGCGCCGATCGAACGGCTGGTCACCGGAACCAGGGCCGGCCGCGCTCTGGCCAGGCGCTTCGTAGCTGGCGACACCCTCGACGAGGCGGTGGCCGTTTCCCGCAGGCTCAACGATTCCGGCCTTGCCGTCTCCCTGGACCTCGTCGGTGAAGAGGTCCACGACCGCAACTCGGCGATGCGGGCCACCGATGAGTACCTGGAGTGCCTGGTTCGAGTGGCCCGGGAACGTCTCCTCTCGAACATCTCGGTCAAACCCACCCAGCTCGGGTTGGCCATCGACGACGGTCTGGCTGGAGACGCCATCGACCGCCTGGCCGCACGCGCCGCCGAGTTGGGGGCCACGGTCACCATCGATATGGAGGACTCCCGCTATACGGAGGGCACGATCCGCCTCTTCGAGAAGGCCCAGCCGGTGCACGGGAACCTGGGGATTGCCCTACAGGCCTACCTTCATCGGACGCCGAGCGATCTCCGCCGGCTGGCTCCCCTCGGGGGGCACATCCGTCTCTGCAAGGGGGCGTATGTCGAGCCTGAGGAGGTCGCCCTGACTACCAAGTCCGAGGTCGACGAGGCATATGGCCGGCAGGGGCGCGATTTGATGGGGAGGGCGCAGACGCTTCCCGCCGTGGC
>JAHWLC010000072.1 GCA_019347585.1 Actinomycetota bacterium
CGGGCGAGGTCAGGGTCTGGGGCCACCCGGTTGGCGTCGAGGGCCGCACCTCCCTGGGCGACGACCAGGTGTCACCCACTCTCCAGGCCTCCAACGTCCCCGCCGAGCAATGGGTGGAGATGCGGGTGGTGTTCCCCCGCGACCTGCTGTCGTCCGCCGCAGGGGCCGAGGTGGTACCGGGCGAAGGCCTCAAGCCCATCCTCGCCGAGGAGGCCCGCTTCGCCGAGGACGCCGAGGCGGCCCAAGCCGCGGTGTCCCAGGGGCTGGCCCTGGGCGCCCTGGCCGTCATCGTGGTCTCCGTCGGGTTCGGGGGCTTGGTCTACTTCGGCTACGGGCGGGAGCCGCGGGTCGCCTACGACCGGGAGTACGAGCAGGAGCCTCCCTCCGAGCTCTCCCCCGCCGAGGTCGGCGCGCTCTTGTCACAGGGGGCGGTGACGGAGAGGGAGTTCACCGCCACCCTCTTCGACCTCATCAGGAAGGGGGCGATCGAGGCGGCCCCGTCCTCGGTCGAGCGCGTCACCTGGGGCGGACTTCGCACCGAGACCATCACCGACCTGGTGCTCTCCCCCGGAGAGGAGGTGCCCGGCCTGGCAGAGCACGAGGAGTCGGTGATGACCGTGGTGCGCCGGGTGCTCGAGCTCGGGCCGCGGCCCCTCCACGAGTTCCGCGACGGGATCAGGGAGGACGCGGCGGCCAACGCCGAGAGCTACCAGAGCTTCCGGGACCGCGTGGTCGGCGGGGTGCGCCGGGGCGGGCTCATCGACACCCGGGGCTCGGGGATGGCCCTCTTCGTGGGCATCGGCGTAGCCGTCGCCATCGCCATCGCCTTCACCTTCCTCCCCGACCTGCTCCGCAACCGGCCCGGCGGGGACACCATCGCGGTCCTTGTCCTGGTGGGGATGGTCCTGGGTGCGGTGATCCTCTTCGTCTTCCTCACCTTCCGCAGGGTGCGCACCAGACGCACCCCGCAGGGCGCCGAGGCCGCCGCCCGCTGGAGCGCCTTCCGCAGCTACCTCTCCGACTTCTCCAGACTGGAAGAGGCGCCCCCGATCTCCCTCGATCTCTGGGACCGCTACCTGGTCTATGCCATCGCGTTCGGCGTCGCCGAGGAGGTCCTCGCCCAGGCGCGGCTCCACGCCCCGCCTCAGCTCGCGGAGCAGTCCTCGATCTACTGGTTCGGCACCCACGGCTACACCGGGGGGCTCAGCGAGAACGCCTTCGCCGGCCTCGGCTCGGCACTCCGCGGCGCCTTCACCCCGCCCGCGTCCAGCGGAGGAGGAGGCGGGTTCTCGGGCGGCGGAGGGGGCGGCGGTGGCGGCGGGGGAGGAGGGTCTTGGTAGCCGAAGGGAGCCGATCGACCAGAATCGGCTTCGATGCCGATCAGTTGGCGTGACGAGGACCCCGGTCTCCCCATCTACTTCGGTCAGGTCTCGAACGGCGAGTACGACCCGGAGCCGCTCGCCCCGGCCCGAATCGAGGCCGAGCGTCTCGCCCGGGCGGAGATCGACGATGCCATCGCCCGCACCGGCATCGGCCGGCGGGTGTTCCTTCGCTCGGCGTGCGCCCTCGCCATCTGTCTGGGCGCCGTCGACACCGCGGTCGCCCGGGCCGCCGGGCTCCCCGGGGGGCTCTTCTACCCCTTCGACCCCACCAGCCGCCTCGATACCGAGGCCGCCCGTGCCGTGATCGGTCCCCCCAAGTTCGTCTTCGACGTGCAGGGCCATCTCCTCGAATACGACCTCGACCCGTCGACGCGGGGCGACTGGTTCTGGGGCAGGCAGTTCCCCCAGGCCCGATGTGAGGAAGAGGACGACCCCCGGGCGTGCTTCTCCACCAACCACTTCCTCGAGGAGGTGTTCATCCGCTCGGACACGACCATGGTGGCCCTCTCCGGCCTTCCGATAAACCCCGAGGGCAGCCCGCTCTCCAACGATGTGATGGAGGAGACCCGCCGTCTGGTGATCGCCCTGTCCGGCGACGAGAGGGTGGTGGTCAATGCCCTGGCGCTGCCGCAGACGGCTCCGATCGGCTCGGTAGTCGACGAGATGGAGCGGACGGTCGCCGAGCACCGGGTCGCCGGCTGGAAGACCTTCACCCACTTTCCGCACGGGATGCCCTGGTGGCTCGACGACCACGATCCGGCGCTGCCCCAGGTCGGCAATGAGTTCCTCGACCACCTCGTCGCCATAGGCACCCCTCTCCTGTTCGTCCACAAGGGCCTCTCGAACCACACCCGTCACGGATCGCCGCAGGACATCGGACCGGCGGCGGCGGCACATCCCGACGTCACCTTCGTCGTCTACCACTCCGGGTTCGAGGTCGACCTCAGAGAAGGGCCCTACCGCGAAGACGCCGCCGATCGCGGGGTCAACCGGCTGATCAAATCCGTCTCCGATGCCGGGCTGGGGCGGGGGGACAACGTCTACGCCGAGCTCGGGTCGACCTGGTGGCACTTGCTGCGACGCCCCGACGAGGCTGCCCACGTCCTGGGCAAGCTGCTCGCCGCCCTGGGGGAGGACAACATCCTCTGGGGGACCGACTCGATCTTCTACGGCTCACCACAGGGGCAGATCGAAGCCTTTCGCGCTTTCCAGATCCCGGCCGAGATGAGGGAGCGCTTCGGCTATCCCGAGCTGACCGACCGGGCCAAGGAGAAGATCCTGGGGTGGAACGCGGTGCGACTCTATGGGGTGGAGCCGCTCACCGAGCCCATCGGTTTCACGCTGGAGGACCTGGCCGAGGTGCGTCGGGACCATCCGGTGCCCACCCGGGCATGGGGCCCGTCCACCGTCGAGGAGGTGAGAGAGTTCCGTCTCCATCACCAGGGCTGGCCCTAGACCACTCGCGGCCTGTCAGACCTCGAGCAGATAGAAGGCGGAGAAGCGGTTGGTGATGTCCTCGAGGGGGCGGAACTCGGTGAAGCCCGCCTCCCGGGCCAGCTCCTCGGCCCGTTGCGCTCCCCATGCCGCTCCCAGGCCGGCGCCATCCCTGGCCAGCGACTGGGTCATGCAGTGCAGGGCGGAAACGCCGTAGAGGAGAGCGCCCCGATCGTGCAGGTTCTCCTCGAGCCGGGAGTTCACGTTGGGCTCCATCATCAGGAACCGCCCATCGGGGGAGAGAGCCTGGCGTATCCGTCTCAAGCCGGCCAGCGGGTCGGCGAGGTCGTGCACGACGTCGAAGGCGGTGATCAACTGGAACGGCGGATCGAGCGGGGATCTCGTCGGCGGCATAGATGTGGAACTCGACATTGGGCACCCCTTCCGCCCGGCCGCGGGCCACTGCCAGCGACTCCTGGGAGACGTCATAGCCGAAGACCCGTGACTCGGGAAAGGCCGCGGCCATGGCGAGGGCGGCGGTTCCCGACCCGCAGCCGACATCCGCTACCCGGATGCCCTTCTCCAGCCGGTCGACGAGCCCGGGCACCGCAGGGAGCCATCTCGAGGTGAGGAAGACCTTCTGCGACGGGCTGTTGCCCCGGTCTATCCCCCTGATCATGGAGCCGCCGAACTCCTCGAAGCCCACTCCGCCGCCGTGGACCGTTGCGTTCGCCACCCCTTCGATCTGGGTCATCGCCGAGGGGATCATGTCCATCCACCCTCCCATGAAATAGGGGCTGGTGTCATCGGCGATGAACAGGGCGTGCTCGGCGGGGAGCTCGAAGACTCCGGATCCCGGGTCGTACTCCACCACCCCCGCCGCGGCCAGCCCCGCCAGGATCTCCCTGACGTAGCGCTCCTCGAGACGGGCGCCTTCGGCGATCTCTGCGGCGGTCCCGGACGGGTTCTCGGCCAGATAGGAGCTGAGCCCGGAGCGATCGGCCACCGCCAGCAGACCCAGAACCGCGGCCCCGGAGGCGAAGCCGACGAACCGGTCCAGGAAGGCCTCGATCTTCTCCCGATCCATGGGCACCAATGCGAAGTTAGTCGGGGACCGCCACTTTTCCGCCGGACACCACCCGCCACACCAGGTTGGTGGCCGGCCGGTAGGGGATGTGTGTCGGGTGGGGGGCGTCGAGGACGACGATGTCGGCGCGGGCACCCGGGACGAGCAGGCCCCGGTCGTCCAGGCCCAGCGACAGCGCACCCCCCCTGGTGGATGCCCACAGCGCCTCCTCGGGGGTGAGCCCCATCTCCACCACTGCGAGACTGATCACCAGGCCCATGCCCTCGAGATAGGAGGTGCCCGGATTGCAGTCCGTGGCCAGGGCGACGGTGCAGCCTGCATCCCAGAGCATCCTGGCCGGGGCGTGTCTTCCCCCCAGCGTGTAGGAGGCGCCCGGCAGCAGCACCGCGGCAACGTCTGCGCCGGCGAGGGCGGCGGCGTCCTCCGATGTGGCGTGGTCGAGGTGATCGGCCGAGGCCGCGCCCAGCTCGGCGGCGAGCTTTGCCCCGCCACCCGGGCTGAGCTGGCAGGCATGGACCCTGGGTCGCAACCCGTAGCGGCCGGCGACGGTGAAGATCCTGCGGGCCTCCTCCACCTCGAACACGCCCTGTTCGACGAAGACATCGCAGTAGTCGGCCAACTCGCACAGGGCGGGGATCATCTCCTCGGTCAGCAGGTCGATGTACCCCTCGCGATCCGTGGCGAACTCGGGGGGCACGGCGTGGGCCCCGAGCAGGGTCGTCTTCACCGTCACCGGGAGCTCCTCGCCGAGTCGGCGGCCGACTTCGAGCAGCCTCCTCTCGGTGTCGAGATCGAGGCCGTAGCCCGACTTCACCTCGAGTGTGGTGGTCCCTGCCGCCAGCATGCGCAGTGCCCGCGCCCTGGCCAGCTCGAACAGCTCCTCGTCGGGGACCGACCGGGTCGCCGCCACCGTCGAGAGGATCCCTCCGCCGGCGGCCGCGATGGAGGCGTAGGCCTCACCGGACAGCCTCCGGGCGAATTCGTCGGAGCGGTCCCCGGCGAACACCAGATGGGTGTGGGCGTCGACGAACCCGGGGATCACCGCCCTCTCTTCGCAGTCGATGCGCCGCCCCGCGCCCTGGGAGGGGGCGTCGCCCTCCTTGCCGGCATAGGTGACGATCCCGTCCGCGATGGCCACTACCGCCCCCGCGATCGGGGGGCCGTCGTTGGTGGTGAGGCTTCCGATTCCGGTGAGGAGCAGGTCGGTCATCGGGCGGCGGCCGTGACGGCTCCCTCTTCTATGAGCGCGGCCAGAGTCTCGATGTCCCCGGCGAGCGGGCGGTCGGCTTCGAGCCGGGGAACGTGCGCTCTGACCAGGTCGATCACCGCTTGGGTCCGCGCGGCGGGCCGCAACGGCGCCCGGTGCTCCACCCCCTCGACCGCGCAGAGGATCTCGACCGCGATCACCCGGCGGGTGTTCTCCACCACATCGAGCAGCTTCTTGCCCGCTCCCCATCCCATCGAGACATGGTCCTCCTGGTTCCCCGAGGTGGGGATGGAGTGGACCGACGCCGGATGGGAGAGCACCTGGTTCTCGGAGACCAGGGCGGCCTGCAGGTACTGGGTGATCATGTAGCCCGAGCTCACCCCGTGGTTGTGGGTGAGGAACGGGGGGAGTCCCTGGGAGCGGGCGGGATCGAGCATCCGGTCGGTGCGGCGCTCCGAGATCGAGGCCAGATCGGAGAGGGCGATGGCGGCGAAGTCGAGGGCGAAGCCCAGCGGGGCGCCGTGGAAGTTGCCCCCGGAGACGACTTCGCCGGTCTCGGGGAAGACGATCGGGTTGTCTACCACCGACCCCATCTCGATGTGGAGGACCCGGTCGAGGTGGTCGAGGGTGTCGATCACCGCACCGTGCACCTGAGGGGCGCAGCGCAGCGAGTAGGCATCCTGGACGGCGTGGTGGAAGTCGTCGCTATGGCTGGCCACGATCCCGGAGCCTTCCAGCAGACCGGAGATGCTGGCCGCGGAAGCCATCTGGCCGGGATGGGGGCGGAGGGCGTGGAGTTGGGGCCGGAAGGGCCGGGCGCTGGCGAGCAGAGCCTCCACGGAGAGCGCGGCGGCGGCGTCGGCGGCTGCTGTGAGATGCCTCCCGTGGTGGAGAGCGAGCGCTCCCATCGCCGCCATCCCTTCGGTCCCGTTGAGCAGCGACAGACCTTCTTTGGTGACGAGGTCGACCGCTTCGAGGCCGGCCTCCCCGGGTGTCATGGCCTCACCATTGACCCGGACGTGCCCCTC
>JAHWLC010000073.1 GCA_019347585.1 Actinomycetota bacterium
CCGGCCCCATGTGGGTGCGGAACATGAGGTTGAACTGGCGAGGCTCGGTGAAGGTGCTCTTCTTGCCGCAGGTGGGACAGGTCTGGGGATCCTCGAGCTTGTCGAGACGATGCCGGGCGTTGCAGTTGCGACACTCCACCAGCGGATCGGTGAAGACCTCCTCGTGCCCGGAGGCCTGCCAGACTTCCCGGGCCTGGAGGATCGCCGAGTCCAGGCCGACGATGTCGTCCCGCTCCTGGACCATGGAGCGCCACCACTCCTCTTTCACATTGCGCAGCAGCTCCACCCCCAGCGGCCCGTAGTCGTAGGCGGAGCGAATCCCTCCGTAGATCTCCGAGGACTGGAATACGAACCCGCGCTGCTTGGCGAGGTTGGCGATGGTGTCGAGGCTGATCTCGGTCATGGCGAAAGTCGCACGGTGGCCTGGTCGTTCCCTCTAGTCAACCCGAGGGAAAGTCAGCTGCGCTGCCGAAGCGCCGGTCCCGGGTCTGGTACTCGGCCACCGCATCGAGCAGGGCGTGCCGGTCGAAATCGGGCCAGAGGATGCCGGGAAAGTAGAGCTCGGCATAGGCGGCGTGCCACAGCAGGAAGTTGGAGAGACGCATCTCCCCCGAGGAGCGGATCACCAGGTCGAGGTCGGGCATTTCCGGGATATAGAGATGACGGCGCACCATGTCCTCGTCCACGACGTCCGGTTCGAGTCGGCCTTCGGCGGCTTCTCGAGCTATCCCTGCCGCCGCCTCGGCGATCTCCCGCCGGGCCCCATAGTTGAAGGCGAACACGAGCTGGAGGCGGTCGTTGCCCGCAGTCAGCTCCTCGGCCTCGGCCATGTGCTTGCGATTCCGATCGGGGATGCGGGGATCGGACATGTCCCCGGCGAAGCGCATGCGGACGCCCTGGGTGTGCAGCTCGTCGCGCCTCCGGGTGAGGAGGTCCTCGTTGAACCACATGAGGAACTCCACCTCCTCCTCGTCCCGCTCCCAGTTCTCGGTGGAGAACGTAAAGGCGGTGAGCCACGAGACGCCTATCTCGAGGGCCCCCTCCACGGTGTCGAAGAGAGCTTCCTCGCCGGCGAGATGCCCTGCGGTGCGGGGCAGTCCCCGCTGGTTGGCCCACCGGCCGTTGCCGTCGAGGATGAGACCGACATGGGTGGGGATGCGCTCCGGATCGACCGTCGAGAGGTCGAGCGTCATTCCATGACCGCCAAGGAGCTCAGCTTGCGGTCGAGGTGGTACTCCACGAATCGCCGTGCGATGCCCATCGCCTCCGGGGCGAGAGTCCCGTCGGTGGCAGGAAGCGCGCCGAGGTCGGCGTCCGCCAGCGCCGCCAGGTAATCGGTGAGGCCTGCCCTGAGCCGGACCGAGCCGTCGATTCGGCAACGGGCGCAGACGACGCCGCCCCCGCCGAAAGAGAACCGATGGAGCTGTTCGACTCCGCCACAGGAGGCGCATACGGCCAGAGACGGGGCCACCCCCACCACTTCGGCCAGCTTGAGGAGGAAGCTGGTGATGAGGTCGGGCGAGCGCCCTCCCTGCTCCAGGGCACGCAGCCCGCGATGGAGCAGCAGGAAGAGCCGGACGGACGACTCCCGTTCCTGGGCGACGGCGTCGGCCGCTTCCACCATCGTCCCCGCGGCCACCACGGAGTCGAGATCGCCGCGGAGACGGGGGAAGGGCTCGAGCACGGCGACCTGGGTGATGGTGTCCAGATTGCGCCCCTCGTAGAGGACCAAGTCGACATGGGTGAAGGGCTCGAGCCGGCCCCCGAAACGGCTCTTGGTCTTGCGCACTCCCTTGGCCACGGTGCGGATCTTCCCCTGGTTCGGGCTGAGCAGGACCACCACCCGGTCGGCGTCCCCGAAGGGGTAGGAGCGGAGGACGATTCCCTGATCGTGGCGCAGGCCCATGAGACGTCTGAGGGTATCGGGCGTATCCTCGAACCATGGCACTTGTCGAAGATCATGAGGTAGAGGCTTTTTTGCAGGAGCATCCGGATTGGTCACGCTCCGGCGACTCGATCAATCGGACGTTCGAGTTCGAGGATTTCAACGAGGCGATGGGCTTCGTCACGCGGGTGGCACTCGAGGCGGAGAAGGCGGATCATCACCCCGACATCGACATCCGTTGGAACCAGGTGACTCTCGACCTCTCCACCCACTCCGAGGGCGGCCTCACCCCCAAGGACCTGAAGCTGGCGGACACGGCCGACGCCCTGGCCTGACGGTTCGGGGTGGAACCCGGGCCTCAGTATTGGGCCAAAGAACCTCCGGTAATAAGGCCCGTATACGGGCCAAACCGCCTCGAGAAACCGACGACGACGCGACGCCACGCGTTCCCGAGGCCACTAGGCCCATATATGGGCCTAACTACCGGAGGTTCGCGGAGGTCAGCCGAAGTCTGGCTTTCGCTTCTCCTTGACCGCGGCCAGTCCCTCGGAGACGTCGGGGCCGAGGAAGCCGAGGAACTCGTAGGCGACCGAAGCGTCGAATATCGGATAGGCGGCCCGCAGCCAGTGGTTGAGAGCGTGCTTGGTCCAGCGCAGCGCCTCCTGGGCGCCGGAAGCCAGCTCGGCAGCCAGGCCCTCGGTGAACTCCTCGAGCTGATCGTCGTCGACGACCCGGGCCACCAGGCCCATGCGCTCTGCTTGCTCACCGTCGATGGGGTGATTGGTGAGCAGGTGGTACTTGGCCTTGGCCATCCCGATCAGCAACGGCCAGATGACCGCGGCATGGTCACCCGCGGCCACCCCGATGGTGGTGTGGCCGTCGAGGATGCGGGCGGATCGCGCCGCCACCGGTATGTCGGCGAGCAGGGCCGCGGCGAGGCCTGCTCCCACCGCGGGCCCGTTTATCGCCGACACGATCGGCTTGGAGCACTCGATGATGTTCCGCACCAGCTCCCGGGCTTCCTTCAGGGCGGTGCGATGGGTGGCGGTGTCGGCGACGATCCCCTCGATCATGTCGTAGCTCCCCCCTGAGGAGAAGGCGCGCCCTGCGCCGCGGAGCAGCACCACCCGCACCTCGTCCGAGGCGTCGATCTCCGGCCAGATCTCCACCAGCTCACGATGCCCCTCAGGAGTGACCGCGTTCAGCTTTTCTGGATTGTCGAACGTGACAATGAGGACACCGTCTGTTCTCTGCTCAAGCCCGAGAAACTGATAGCGACTGTGGTCCATGGCTGAAACCGGCGCCCGACGCTAGTGGGCGGCTCCGGTGCCCCGGCGGAACCGGCTGATTCGGAGCAATCCGATGTCGTGGCGGGTCTCCCCGTCGATGGCCAGGTCGGCCAGTATCTCCCCCACCAGCGAGGAGAACTTGAAGCCGTGCCCGGAGAAGCCGGCCGCGACCACGACCCGGTCCGAATCGGGATGAAGATCGATGATGAAGTGCTCGTCGGGGCTGTTAGTGAACAAACAGGTCTTCAGGGCCATGGTGGGCCCGGCGGCCTCGGGGAAGTGGCGCTCGGTGAAGTCCCGGAGTGGGGCCTCGTCGGCGGCGTTGGGTTCCCGGTCCATGTGATCGGGGTCCACCTCCTCGCCCAGATGGTGATACAGGCCCACCTTGAACCCGGGGATGGTCTCGATGGGAAAGCCGTAGAAGTGCCCCGCGTCGACCTCGACGTTGAAGATGGGAAACCGGTCGGGAGCGAACAGCTCGGGACGGGTCGGCTGGAACCATGCCAGCACCTGCCGCTCCGGGACCGCGAGACCGCCGATGGCGCCGACGAGCCCGCCGCTCCACGCCCCGGCCGTGATCACCAGCCTGTCGGCCCGGTACTCCCCCCGGGTGGTCACCACCTCGACACCGGCGGCACCCACATCCCACCCCACCACTCGTTCACGGGCATGGATCTCGGCCCCTTGGCGCTGCGCGGCGAGGACATGGGCAACGACACACCGCTCGGAGAGCAGATAACCGCCATCGGGCTGATAGACCGCCATGTGGTCGTCAGGGAGCCGGTACCCGGGGAAGCGCTCCCCCACCTCGGCTCCGGTGAGGACCTCGTGCTCGAGGCCGTGCATGCGGCACGAGGCCAGGGACCCCTGGAACACCTCGTGGCCTTCAGGTGCGGCGTCGATGCCGCCGCTGATCACGAGCAGCCTCTCCCCCGCCTCCGCCTCGAGCTCGCGCCACAGCCGGTATGCCCTGGCGAGCAGCGGCACATAAGAGGGATCCTCGAAGTAGGCCATGCGGATGATGCGGGTGACCCCATGGGAGGAGCCCATGGAGTGGGGGATGTCGAACCGCTCCAGCCCGAGCACCCGCCGGCCCCTCCCTGCCAGGTGATGACAGGCGGCGCTCCCCATCGCCCCGACGCCGACCACGATGACGTCGAATCGCCGGCCCCGGCTCAACTGGCGTCGAAGCCGAGCCGGTCGAGGAGCTGGGGGCGACGCTGCCAATCCCTCTCCACCACGACCCTGAGATCGAGGGTCACCGGGGCTCCCCAGATCGCCTCCAGCTCGCTCCTGGCCTCGGTGCCGGCCGTCTTCAGCAGTCGACCGCCCTTCCCGATCACGATCCCCATCTGGCTGTCTCTCTCCACGACGACGTCGGCCTCCACGATGATCCGGCCGCCCTCGCTCGTGCTCATGTCGGTGACCCGCACCACCAGCGAGTGCGGCAGCTCCTCGCGTAGCCGGTCGAGGAACTTCTCCCTTACGATCTCGGCGACCACCACCGTCTCCGGCTGGTCGGTCATGGTCCCTTCGGGGTAGAAGGCGGGGCCCTCCGGGAGGTCGGCCACCAGCTCCTCGAGGAGCGCGCCTACTCCCTCTCCGGTGGCAGCGGAGATCGGGAAGACGTGGGGGAAGGGCCACTCCGCGGCCTCGAGCAGTTGTTCCACAACCTGTGTTCTCGCGGCCCGGTCCACCTTGTTCACCGCGACCAGGGCGCGGGCATTGCTCTCCACCAGCCTCTCGGCGACGAGCCGATCCCCGGGCCCGATCGGGGCGGTGGCATCGATGACGAAGACGACGGAGTCGGATTCAGCGAGAGTCCGGGAGACCAGGGAGTTGAGCCGGGCGCCGAGCTCGGTGCGGGGCTTGTGGAGCCCCGGCGTGTCCACCAGGACCACCTGGTAGTCGGGGCCGCTCACGACTCCCCGGATCACGTTGCGGGTGGTCTGGGGCCGGGTCGAGGTGATGGCCACCTTGGAGCCGACCATCTGGTTGACCAGGGTCGACTTCCCCACATTGGGCCGCCCGACGACGGCGGCGAAGCCGGACCTCACCCCACTTCTTCCGCGAGCGTGCGGCGCACGCTGACCGTCGAGACCCTACGGCCCTGCATCCGGATCACCCGTATCTCCAGGTCCTCGTAGCTGAAGACCTCGCCCTCCTCGGGGACTCGCTCGGCCAGGCCCAGCACCAGTCCCCCGACCGTGTCCCACTCCTCGTCAGGAAGCGCCACACCGGTGACCTCGACCAGATCGTCGACCGACAGCCTGGCGTCGACCTCCCAACCGGACTCGATCTGGGAGATCAAAGGCTCCTCGATGTCGGTCTCGTCGGCGATCTCGCCAACCAGCTCCTCGAGCAGGTCCTCGATGGTGACCAGACCGGTGACGTCGCCGAACTCGTCGACCACGATCACCTGATGGTTGTGGCTCTCCTTCATCTCCGAGAGAAGTGCTGCGATTTGCTTGGTCTCGGGGACGAAGACGACAGGTCTCATCACCTCGGCAACTGAGCCGGGACGGATGCCACCGGAGAGCATCGGGAGCAGGTCCTTGACGATCACCTGGCCCACCACATCGCCGTTCGACGTGACCGGCAGTCGCGAGTACCCGTCCTCGGTGGAGATCTCGATGAGCTCTTCGACCGAAGCGGTCACCGGAACCGTCACCATGTCGGGCCGCGGGGTCATCACCTCCCGCACCACCGTGTCGCCGAACTCGAGGACGGAGTCGATCATCTCACGCTCCTGCTCCTCGGTCTCCTCCTCGACTGGCTCCTCGGACTCGTCGGCTT
>JAHWLC010000074.1 GCA_019347585.1 Actinomycetota bacterium
GACCTCGACCCCAAGCGGTTCCCGGAGCGGGCGATGAAGGCGGTCATCTCCAAAGCCAAGAACGAGCTGGTCGACTACGAATCGTTCGCCGACCAGGGTGAGGGCTTCTTCCACGAGCAGGTGGCCGACATCTACCGGCTCTACCAGCAGAGACTGGTGGAAGCCTCGGCGATGGACTTCGACGATCTGCTGATGGTCACCGTGGAGCTGTTCGCCGCCTTCCCCACCGTCCTCGGCGAGTACCAGGATCGGTTCCGCTATGTCCTCGTCGACGAGTACCAGGACACCAACCGGGCGCAGTACATGCTGGTCAAGCAGCTCACCGCCTCCCATCGCAACCTGTGCGTCGTGGGGGACTCCGACCAGTCCATCTACAAGTTCCGGGGCGCCGACATCCGCAACATCAGGGATTTCGAGAAGGACTATCCCGACGCCAGGGTCATCGTCCTCGAGCAGAACTACCGCTCCACCGAGACCATTCTCGAGGCGGCCAACTCGGTGATCGCCCACAACACGAGACGGACTCCGAAGAACCTCTGGTCGGACCGGGGGGAGGGGGTTCCCATTCTTCGCTACGAGGCCGAGGACGAGCACGACGAGGCGGGGTTCGCCGTCGACGAGATCGAGCGGCTCCAGGCGGAGGGCTACAACCTCGGCGATATCGCCGTTTTCTACCGGACCAATGCGATGTCCCGTGTAATCGAGGACGTGTTCGTGAGGAGAGGCGTCCCCTACACCGTGGTCGGATCGGTCAAGTTCTACGACCGCAAGGAGGTCAAGGACGCCGTTGCCTACCTGAAGACCCTGGTCAACCCGTCTGACGAGGTCTCGGTGAAGAGGATCATCAACGAGCCCCGCCGTGGGATCGGATCGACCACGGTGGCCCATGTCGACCGGTTCGCCCAGGCCAACCGGCTCCCCTTCTTCGAAGCGCTCCGCCACCCCGCCGAGATCCCCCAGCTCAACGCACGGGCCGTTAACGCGGTGGGCGAGTTCGTGGCCCTCGTCGACCTGCTCGCCGAGAAGGCGGCCGCCGGCGGCGTCACCGAGGCCGTTTCCGCAGTGCTCTCCGACACCAGGATGCTGGCCAACCTGGAGGCGGAGAAGACCGTGGAGGCCATGGGCCGTGTCGAGAACCTGCGGGAGCTGCTCAGCGTCGCCACCGAGTTCGAGAGCTCCAACGAGGGGGCTGTCATCGGCGACGAGGAGTTCGACGGGATGGGCAACACCCGCCGGCTCGAGCTCTTCCTCGAGTCCACCGCCCTCGTCGCCGACATCGACGAATGGGAGGAGGGGGCCGGCGCCGCCACCCTGATGACGCTGCACACCGCAAAGGGGCTCGAGTTCCCCGTGGTGTTCATCGTGGGGATGGAGGATGGTGTCTTCCCCCACATGCGGTCGCTGGGCGATCCCGACGAGCTCGAGGAGGAGCGCCGTCTCGCCTATGTAGGCATCACCCGTGCCCAGGACCGCCTCTACCTCACCTCCGCCTCGAGCCGGCTGCTGTTCGGCGGATCGTCGTACAACCCTCCCTCACGGTTCCTCCAGGAGGTCCCCGACCGTCTGGTCACCAAAGCGGGGAAGCGGGAGAGGAGGTCGGCGGCGGACCGCGCCGCGGCCCATGGCCCGAGGACCAGCGTCGCCCCCGACCAGATCGAGCCCGGCGACCGGGTCCGGCACGACAAGTGGGGGTTGGGCACGGTGCGGGAGGTGATCGGGACGGGCGACCGGGCCGAGGCCGAGGTCATGTTCGACACTCGGGGCAAGAAGAGGCTGCTGCTCGCCTGGGCACCCCTGGAACGGGCCTAGGCCCGGCCTTCCTGTTCGATCCCGTCGAGTAGCTCCTGCCAGCTGGCGGCGAACTTCTCCACGCCTTCCCGCTCGAGGGTGTCGACCACGTCGTCGTAGTCGACGCCTGCCTCCTCGAGACGGTCAAGGGTCTCCTTTGCCTCGGCCATGTCGGCCGGGGTGAACGGCTGGGGCTCGGGGTCGCCGTGGTCCTGGTAGGCATCGATGGTCTCCAGGGGCATCGTGTTCACGGTGTGTGGCGCCACCAGGCTCTCCACGTAGAGCAGGTCGGAGTAGTCGGGGTTCTTGGTCGAGGTCGAGGCCCAAAGCGGGAACTGGGGGCGCCCACCCTTGGAGGCGAGACGCCCGAACCCGGTGGAGGCGAACTCGTGGAGGAATCGCTCGTAGGCCACCCGTGCGTTGGCGATCGCCGTGGTGCCTCTGAGGTCGAGGGCCTCGGGCGTCCCGATCTCCTCGAGTCTGCGGTCCACCTCGGTGTCGAAACGGGACACGAAGAACGACGCCACCGAGAACACGGTGCCCGGATCGCCCCCGTTCTCGTAGAAGTGCTGCAGCCCGGAGACGTAGGCGTCCATGACCTCCCCGTACCGCTCCAGGGAGAAAGTGAGGGTCACGTTGATCGAGATCCCCTCTCCGATGAGGCTGCGGATGGCAGGGATCCCCTCCGGAGTCGCCGGCACCTTGACCAGGAGGTTGGGCCGGTTGATCCGCTTCACCCAGTCCCGCGCCTCGGCCACCGTGGCCTCGGTATCGGCGGCGAGGTCGGGCGAGACCTCCACCGAGACGTATCCGTCGAGACCCTCGCTCTCCTGGTGGACCCGGGCCAACGCGTCACAGGCGCGCTGGATGTCCTCGGTCATCAGGCGCTTGGCGATCTCCTCGGTGTCGAGGCCGGCGGATCTCAGCTCGGCGAGCTCCTCGTCGTAGTCGTCGGTGCCTGCGATGGCCTTCTCGAAGATGGTGGGGTTGGAGGTGACCCCCCGGATGCCGTCCTCTTCGATGCGCCGCTCCAGCTCGCCCTCGTCGAGCATGCGCCGGGAGATCTGGTCGGACCAGATGGAGACTCCTGCGTCGGCGAGACCGTGGAGGTTGGATTTGGCCATGACCCCAGGGTAGGGGCTGCGCCGGGATGAGTCCGCGGGCTACCGGATCGGGGGCGCTAGTAGCCTCGGCGATCCCCGATGCCACGACGAATCCTCATCGCGAAGCCAGGGCTCGACGGGCACGATCGCGGCGCCAAGGTCATCGCCAGGGCGTTGCGCGATGCCGGTTTCGAGGTGATCTACTCGGGCCTACACCAGACCCCGGCTCAGATCGCCGAGACTGCGGTGCAGGAGGACGTCGACGCCGTCGGCCTCTCCTCGCTCTCCGGGGCACACCGCACCCTGTTTCCCCAGGTCGTGGAGGAGCTGGCCGGCCGTGGCGTCTCCGATATCGTGGTCTTCGGCGGTGGGGTGATCCCCGACGGCGACATCGATTATCTGTCCGAGGCGGGCATCGCCCGCATCTTCACTCCCGGCGCACCGCTTTCCGAGATAACGGCTTGGGTTGACGGGAACGTCGCCGGCCGGGTTGATCCAATCGACTAGGAAAGGAGCTCCATTGAAGATTCATGAGCACCAGGCCAAGCAGCTCTTGGCTGCCCGGGGGATCCCGGTGCCCGCGGGCCAGGTGGCCAGGTCGGTCGAGGAGGCGGCTGCCGCGGTTCGACCCCTCATCGAGGAGTCCAACAACCCGGTGGTCGTCCTCAAGGCGCAGATCCACGCCGGTGGGAGGGGCAAGGGGAGCTTCGAGGAGCATCGCGGATTGCGCGGGGTCAACGTGATCACCGAGGGCATCGAGGGCGGCCCGGCCGCAGCCGAGGAGAAGGTGCGCCGGCTCTCCAAGAAGATGCTGGGGAGCACCCTGGTCACGGTGCAGACCGGGGAGGAGGGGAAGACCGTCAACCGGCTCTACCTGGAGCAGGGAGTGGACATCGCCACAGAGCTCTACCTGGCGATCCTCCTCGACCGGGCCCGATCCCGCAACATCGTGATGGCATCCACCGAAGGCGGCGTGGAGATCGAGAAGGTGGCCGAGGAGACCCCGGAGAAGATCATCAGGGCGGAGATCGACCCAGCCATCGGTCTCGCCCAGTTCCAGGCGAACGAGCTGGCCCATGGTCTCGGTCTGGAGGGAGAGGTGGCCCGCAACTTCCAGAGGTTCGTCAAGGCGCTGGCCGCGGCGGCCACCGAGCTCGACGCCGACCTCATCGAGATCAATCCCCTCGTCGTCACCGGGTCGGGCAAGGTCATGGCCCTCGACGCGAAGATGTCGTTCGACGACAACGCCCTGTTCCGTCATCCGGAGATCGCCGAGATGAGAGACGAGAGCGAGGAGGATCCGGCGGAGGTCGCCGCTAAGAATGCCGGGCTCAGCTACATCAAGCTCGACGGCAAAATAGGGTGCATGGTCAACGGCGCGGGCCTCGCCATGGCGACCATGGACATCATCAAGCTCTACGGCTCGGAGCCCGCCAACTTCCTCGACGTCGGCGGCGGCGCCACCAAGGAGAAGGTGACGGAGGCGTTCAAGATCATCACCTCCGACCCGAAGGTGAAGGGCATCCTGGTCAACATCTTCGGCGGCATCATGCGCTGCGACGTCATCGCCGAGGGCGTGGTCGCCGCCGTCAAGGAGGTCGGGCTGAAGGTGCCGCTGGTCGTGCGCCTGGAGGGCACGAACGTCGAGCGCGGCAAGCAGATACTGAACGAGTCGGGCCTCGACGTGGTCAACGCCGACAGCCTGCTCGACGGCGCCGAGAAGATCCTGGAGCTGACAGCTCCAGCGGACGGAGCACTGTGAGCATCCTCGTCGACAAGAGCACCAGGGTGCTGGTCCAGGGCCTGGGCAACACCGGCGAGTTCCACACCGACAAGGCCATCGCCTACGGCACCCAGATGGTGGCCGGAGTCCATCCCACCAAAGCCGGCACCACCTTCCATTTCGAGGGCGAGACCGACCATTCCGGGGTCCCGGGCCGCGACGATACCTACTCGACGGACCTCCCGGTCTTCGCCACGGTCAAGGAGGCGGTCGCCGAGACCGGCGCCAATGCCTCGGTCATCTACGTCCCGCCCCCGTTCGCGGCAGACGCCATCATGGAGGCGGCCGCAGCCGGGCTCGACCTGGTGGTGGCCATCACCGAGGGCATACCCGTCGCGGACATGATCACCGTCAAGCGCTACTTGGAGGGGAAGCCGGGCCGGCTCATCGGACCCAACTGCCCCGGCGTGATCACCCCGGGAGAGTGCAAGATCGGGATCATGCCCGGCTACATCCACCAGCGGGGAAAGGTGGGAGTCATCTCCCGGTCGGGGACCCTCACCTACGAGGCGGTGCACCAGCTCACCGGGCTCGGGCTGGGTCAGACCACCGCAGTCGGCATTGGAGGTGACCCGGTCAACGGGACCAGCTTCGTCGATGTGCTCCGGCTGTTCGAACACGACGAGGAGACCGAGGGAGTGATCATGATCGGTGAGATCGGAGGCACCGCCGAGGAAGAGGCGGCGGAGGTCGTCGCCAAGGAGATGTCCAAGCCGGTGGCCGGGTTCATCGCCGGGACCACCGCTCCCGCCGGGAAGCGGATGGGTCACGCCGGAGCCATCGTCTCCGGGGGAAAGGGCACCGCCGAGGCCAAGATCGAGGCGATGAACGACGCCGGGATCGTGGTCGCCGACACACCATCGGGGATGGGCGAGGCGATGCGTCGTGCTCTGGGCTGAGAACCTCGCCTCCATCGAGTCGGAGGGGAGGAGGCTGGGGGAGGCGGCGAGCAGCGACCCCACCCGGCCGGTGCTCCAGTATCCCGGCTGGACTCTCTCCGATCTGGTCTCCCACACCGCGTCGATGCATGGTCGGACCATCCTCATCTGTAGGGACCTGCCCGTGGAGAGGATCTCGCCGCCCCGGCTGCCCGATGGCGAGGACCCGGTCCAGTGGTACGAGGAGACGCTCGAGGAGATGCTGCAGGTTCTGGAGGTCGCAGACCCGGAGGCGCCGGTCTGGGCCTTCAGCTCCGTGCCGAACCTCGGCTTCTGGGAGAGAAGGATGGTGATCGAGACCGGCATCCATCGCTGGGAC
>JAHWLC010000075.1 GCA_019347585.1 Actinomycetota bacterium
CCAGGGTTGCTAGCCGGCGCACCATCGGGAGGTTACGGGTAGGCGGTCTTCTATCGTGCCGGCATGCCGAAGGCGCTGCTGGTGACCGATGCGACCTGGGTCTCCAACGAGGTGAGGGCCGCTCTCGCCCTCGGCGACTGGGAGATCGAGTCCCTCGACGACCCGGCGCATGCCGCGGATCGGGCCACGACGGCCTACTTCGACGCAGTCATCGTCGACATGCAGATTGCCAACATGGGGGGCATGGCAGTCATCCGCGCCATCAGACAGGCGACAGTCGATCGGCAGCGCCCGAGACTGGTCCTGTTGCTGGACCGGGTGGCCGACAGGTTCATCGCCAAGCGCTCCGGCGCGGATGCCGCGGTGATCAAGCCGATCAACGCCGCCGACTTGCGCCGGGCGCTGCAGTCGGTGCCGGCGGTGGTCGCCACGGCCGAGGAGGAGTGACGTTGCCCGGGCACGCCCCTCTCGACGATCGCGCCCTCGACCCGGTGGTTGCCCCATTCGGGAAGAGCCGGACCCTCCCCGCCGACGCCTACACCTCTCAGGAGGTCTTCGAGTGGGAGCAGTCCCGGCTCTTCGCCTCGACCTGGGTTTGCCTCGGCCGGCTCGACGAGCTGGTCGCTCCCGGACAGGTGCGGGCGGTGGAGATCGCGGGTGAGGGCCTCCTCCTCGCCAGGAACGCCGACGGCCGGCTGCACGCATTCTCCAACGTCTGCCGGCACCGTGGCCACGAGCTGGCACCGGTCGGTGAGGCCATCGACGCCCGGCTCATCAGGTGCCCCTACCACTCGTGGTCCTACCGCCTCGATGGAACACTTCGCGCCGCCCCCACCTTCACCCAAAGCCCGGGATTCGACCCGTCCCAATATCCCCTCATCGAGATGGCCGTCGGGGTCATGGGGGGATGGCTGTGGATCGACCTCTCCGGCGAGGCGCCCGCCCCCGCCGAGCACTTCGGGAACCTGGGCGAGATCATCGCCCCCTATGAGACGGAGCGTCTCCGCACCTCGATCAGCCACACCTACACCGTGCAGGCCAACTGGAAGATCGTGGTCGAGAACTACAACGAGTGCTACCACTGCACCACCATCCATCCGGAGCTGTGCCAGGTGACCCCGCCTGACAGCGGCAGGGACTATCAGCCGACCGGCATGTGGCTGGGCGGGAGCATGGACCTCGAGCCTCACGCGGCGACGATGTCTCTCGACGGCCGCTCCGACGGGGTGAGATTCAGGGGAATCGACGACCCGCTCGCTCGTCAGGTCCTCTATCTGACCGTGATCCCCAACCTGCTCCTCTCCCTCCACCCGGACTATGTGATGACCCACCTCCTCACGCCTATCGGCGTCAGCGAGACCCTGGTGGAGTGCTCCTGGCTGTTCCCCCCCGAGGCCTGGGATCGGGAGGGCTTCAGTCCCTCCTATGCCGTCGACTTCTGGGATATCACCAACCGGGAGGACTGGGCGGCCTGTGAGGGGGTGATGCGCGGGATGGCGAACCGCGGCTACCGGCCCGGCCCGCTCAGCGGATGGGAAGGTACCGTGTACCAGTTCCTCGCCGTCATGGGACACCTCTACCGGGGCGACGGCCTCGTGGTCCCCACCGCGCCCGACCGGACCGGGTGGGCGTACAGTCAGCCCACCGGCCCTTCATGATTCGGCACACCCCCTTCCACCCCCGCACCAGCGAGGCCAACCAGACGGGTCTGTGGAGCCACTGGTCGGGGTATCTCGCCGCCGACCGCTACCAGATGGCCGACAAGTTCGAGTATTTCGCCATCCGCAACTCCGCAGGGGTCTTCGACACCTCTCCGCTCTACAAGTACCGCTTCACCGGAAGAGACGCCGAGCGATACCTCGCAGGCGTCCTCACCCGGGACATCCGCAAGTGCCGGCCCGGGCAGGCCCAATACACCGTGTGGTGCGACGACGAGGGGTGGGTGCTCGAGGACGGCGTCGTGCTCCGGCTCTCCGGCGACGAGTTCCTCCTCACCGCGGCACGTCCCAACCTGGCCTACTTCAGCGACCTCGCCGCCGGCTACTCGGTCTCTGTCGACGACGTCTCCGAGGAGTACGGCGCCCTGGCCGTGCAGGGACCGGTGAGCCGTGAGGTGCTTGCCGAGCTCGCCCCCGAGATCGGCTCCCTTGGCTTCTTCCGCCTCGGCCCCGCCAAGATCGGCAAGATCCCGGTCACCGTCTCCCGCACCGGCTACACAGGGGACCTGGGATACGAGATCTGGGTGGACGCCGACCGGGCCGTCGAGGTATGGGACCGTCTCTTCGAGGTGGCACAACCGCGGGGTGTGATCCCCGTCGGCCAGACCGCCTTGCTCATCGCCCGCATCGAGGCCGGGCTGGTGTTGATCGACGTCGACTTCCACAGCGCCCGCTATGCCTGGAACGACGATCAGAGGGTCACCCCCATCGAGCTGGGCATGGGCTGGATGCTGCGTCGTCTCGACGAGGACGATCGCGCCTTCATCGGGCGGCGGGCCATCGAGCGGGAGATCGAGGAGAAGAGCTCGCGCTGGAAGACGGTGGGAGTCGTGGTGGACTGGCAGGACTGGGCCCGCACCCACAACGACCGGGGCCTGATCACACCCAAGGACCACACCCCCCAGCACGGCTCGATGATGCTGTACGACGGGGACCTGGCCCAGGTGGGCTATGTGCCGAGCTTCGTCTTCTCCCCCCTCCTCCAGCGTCACATCGGGATTGCCCGGGTCCGGCCCGACCATGCCGCCGGCGGCACCAGGCTCGGTCTCGAGGTGAACATCGACCACCGCTACGCCGTAGTCGACTCCGAGGTGAGCCCCCTGCCATTCTTCGACCCGGAGCGAAAGACGGCATGAGCAACGAATACGATGCCATCGTCATCGGCGGGGGCCACAACGGCCTGATCAACGGGGCCTATCTGGCCAGGGCTGGTCTGCGCACCCTGATCCTGGAACGGCGCCATCTCGTGGGCGGCGCCGCCATCACCGAGGAGCTCTATCCCGGGTTCCAGTTCACCACCTTCTCCTACGCCCTCAGCCTGCTCCGCCCCGAGATCGTCCACGAGCTCGAGCTCACCTCGCACGGGTTCATGCCCCTACAGATGCCCACCACCTTCTGCCCCACCGACGACGGGGACTACCTCCTCATCGGGGAGGACAAGGACGAGAACCATCACGAGATCGCCCGCCACTCCAAGCGCGACGCCGACGCCTACGACGCCTACAACCACATGATGTCCCAGGTGGTCCATGCCATCAGGCCTCTGATGGACTCGATACCCCCCGACATCACCTCCAAGGACCCCGAGGAGAGGGCGCGCTTGGCCGCCATCGGCTCGTATCTCGCCGACCTCCCGCCCCGGGTGCTCCACGACCTGGTGCGGCTCCTCACCGGGAGCGCCGCGGACATCCTCGAGGACTACTTCGAGACCGACATCATGCAGGGCTGGCAGGCGTCTTCGGGCATCATCGGAAGCAAGGTGGGGCCCCGCTCCCAGGGATCCGGCCTGGTCCTCCTCTATCACGCCTTCGGCGAGCACGACTCGGTCTACGGAGCGTGGGCCTTCCACAAAGGGGGCAACGGCGGCTTCACCCAGGTGCTGGCCCGGGCCGCGGAGGCGCTGGGGGCGGAGATCCGCCTCGAGTCTCCCGTGGAACGGGTGATCACCTCGGAGGACCGGGCGGTGGGGGTGGCACTCGAGGACGGCACCGAGCTCCGGGCGCCCGTCGTGGTCAGCGCCCTCGACCCCCGGCGCACCTTCATGGAGCTGGTCGACCCCCGGCAGCTACCCAACGACCTGGTGGAGAATGTGAGACGGCTCAAGTTCCAGGGGACCTCGGCCAAGGTCAATTTCGCCCTGGAGGCCAACCCCACCTTCCCCGCCCTACGGGGGCGAACCGACCAGTACCGGGGCTTCATCAACATCGGGCCCAGCCTCGACTACCTGGAGCGTGCCTTCGACGACGCCAAGTACGGCTGGTACAGCTCCCGCCCCTACATCGACTCCAGCATCCAATCCAATATCGACCCCGAGATGGCGCCCCCGGGCAAGGCGGTGATGTCGAATTTCGTCCAGTACGCCCCATACCAACTGCGGGAGAGCGACTGGGACACCGAGCGGGAGGCACTGGGCGACGTGGTCCAGGCTCGTCTCGAAGAGGTGTTCCCCGGCTTCTCCGACCTGGTCCTCCATCGCGAAGTGGTGACACCGCTCGATATCGAGCGCACCGTGGGGCTGACCGAGGGCAACATCTTCGCCGGCGAGTTCCTCGCCCCGCAGATGTTCTTCTTCCGGCCGGCTCCCGGATGGAACCAGTACCGGACGCCGATCCATGGCTACTACCAGTGCGGGTCCGGCACCCATCCCGGGGGCTGCGTGATGGGCGCCCCGGGACGGTTCGCCAGCCGGCAGATCCTGACCGATCTGTCCGACGCTTAGTGCCCCACCGATCGCGGCTCGGCCTCGGGCTCCGGCATCCCCGGCGGGGGCACGGCCGCCTCCCGGGTGCGGTCGAGGCTCTTGGCGCCGGGCCAGAAGAGGAGGGCGGCGGCGGCTACCACCAATCCCGAGCCCAACATGGTGGATTGCACGCCGAAGGCGGCGGCGAGCGCCGGGGCGAATGTCAACGGGATGAGATGGCCGACCTCGGCGTGCATCTGGTTGACCCCCATGATCCTCCCGACCAGCGGATCCGGAGTGTTGACCTGGATCAGAGTGCGATGGAGGGGGACCATGGCGCCGATGATGACTCCCCAGACCGCCCCTGCGGTCATCACCACGGCAAGCCTCCCGGTCCCCACGTAAGCCACCACACCCAGGGCGTTCAGGCCCACCAGGGCGGCGAGGGTGCGCGCAGTGCGGAGACGGCCCGGGATCCTCGCCGACAACCAGGTGCCGCCGACCAGTCCTAGCCCGAAGATGGAGTTGACCCACCCCAGGGTCTCCACCTCGACACCCACCACGTCACGGAAGAAGAGAGGCTCCAGGGCGCTGAAGAACCCGAACAGGAGCCACACCGAGGATCCCAGCCAGATGTAGAAGCGGAGCCGCTGGTGTCCGTAGGCGAACGAGAAGCCCTCGCGCAGCTCCTTCCACCCACTGCCCACCTCCTCGACCTTGGCGGCGGGGCGCATCTTCACTCCGAAGACGAGGGCGGCGCCGACGGCCGAGGTGGCGGCATCGAGGACGAAGATCCCGTCGACTCCCACACTCGCCGCGATCACTGCGCCGGCAGCAGGCCCGATCACGAAGGCGGCCCACGCCGCCCCTTCGATCCAGCCGTTGATCCTGGCCAGCTCGTCTTCGTCATCGGTGAGGAAGGGAGCGAACGAGGAGATGGCCGTGAACACCGGCGCCCCCACGAGCCCGAGCAGGAAGGTTGCCGCCACGAGCAGAGGGATGGTGTCGGCGAAGACCATGGCCAGCACCGCCGGTATGAAGAAGATCTCTCCCCAGAGGAGGACGCGCCTCGGGTCGAATCTGTCGATGAGGACCCCCGCCAGGGAAGCCCCGATCAGAGAGGCCACTCCGAGGGCGCCCATGACGAAGGCGAGCTCCCCGGGAGTGGCGTCGAGAGTGAAGGCGGCTTTTCCCCAGATGCCCACGAAGAAGGCCGCCTCACCTCCCACTCGGGAGATGAAGCGCGCGAGGACCAACCGGCGAACACTGGAGTCGGAGAGCATCGCCGGCACGCTACGGCGGCAAAGGTCGCGACGAGTGTGAATAATCGGGGACATGCCGCCCCATCCGACGGCCCTGGTCCGGGGAGTCCCGGACAGCTTCGACGAGGCGATCGTCTCCCAACCCGAGGTGGCGCTCGACGTCCTCGCCGCCCGAGAGCAGCACGCCGCATATGTCGCTCGTCTGGAAGCGGCCGGATACGAGGTGG
>JAHWLC010000076.1 GCA_019347585.1 Actinomycetota bacterium
GCCAGGACCTCGTAGGCCTCGGCAGCCGCCCGGAAGCGGCTCTCCGCCTCGGGATCACCCGGGTTCGCGTCGGGATGGGTCTCACGGGCGATCCTGCGAAACGCCTTCTTGATCTCCTCGGTGCCGGCGTCGCGCCCCACGCCGAGCGTCTGGTAGTAGTCCCGGGCCATGTCAGTCCTGCTGCTGGCCGATCCGCTCTTCCAGCTCCCGGGTGATCTCCTCGACCGCCGAGATCGCCATCCGGTAGTTCATGCGCATCGGCCCGATCACTCCCACCGAGCCGGACTCGCCACTCGCGTCATAGCTCTTGGATACCACGGCGAGATCGAGATCCCCCTCGTCCAACTCGCTGCCGAGCTGGATGGAAGTGCCCGGGGCCGCGGCCAGGAGTTTTATCACCTCGGCCTCCCTCTCCATGATCTCCAGGATGCGCTGCATCGACGAAAGGTCCTCCCAGAGGGCAGCCATCCGCCCGGCACCGGCCACGAACATCTCGGTCCCCCCGGTGGAAGCGAGGTGGAGGCAATCGACGATGGTGAGGGCGGTCTCCCGGACCGGATCGTCCACCCCCGACAGTTGCTCGGCGGGCGGCTCGACGTCGGCTCCCAGCTCGTCGCCCACGACGGAGGCCGCCAGCAGCTCCCGGGCATCGTCGACTTCCTGCGGGGTGATCGGGACCCGGACCCGCCCCCGCTGCTGGACCACTCGCCCCCCCTCCGTCACCACGATCACCAAGATCTGATCGGTGCCGATCTGGACGGTGTGCAGGGCGCGGACCCTGTCGTGTGCCACCCCGGGGGCGATCACCACAGAGGGGAGATCGGTGATCTCGGCTAGGAGGTCGGAGGTCGCCTTGAACAGCTTGCTCATCTCCAGATGGACCTCACCGAACAGATTGGCCACCTTCACCTGGGCGTTCTGCCGGAGACGGCGGGGGCCGAGATGGTCCACGTAGTAGCGGTAGGCCGCTGCGGTGGGCACCCGCCCCGCCGAGGTGTGAGGCTGGACGACGAGACCGTCCTCCTCCAGGGCGGCGAGGTCGTTGCGCACGGTGGCGGCCGAGACCGACAGCCGGGCATGGGCCACGATGGCGCGAGAGCTGACCGGCTCCCCGGTCTTGATGTGCTCTTCGACCAGGGCCCGCAGCACCTCGGAGCGTCTGTCCTCAAGCATCTAGGGAAACAGTATCGGCACTAGCGGCGTTTTCCCGCACCTCGGGGTCGGCGAGACCCAGGACCGCCCTCATCGCCTCGTCTCCGAGCAGCGGCTTCGCCACCCTGAGCCGGCCCTCCCTCACCTCGATGACCCCGGCCTGTGACAGCCTCTCCCCTTCGGGGGCGGCGAGGAGTGCGACCCCACCCGAGCCCGGGACCACGCCGACGGTGCGGCGTAGCCCCACGAAAAGTCGCTCGATCTCCGATGCCCAGCCCGACGCCGTCTCCTCGCCGACACGCGGGGTCTCGCCACGCTCCACCGCCTCGATGTAGGCGTCGATCCGGCGAAGGTTGCGGAACCGGACCCCGCCACGATGCCCGTGGGCGCCGTTGCCGAAGGCGAGATACTCGCCCTGGGCCCAGACCGTGAGGTTGTATCGGCACTCGTGGCCGGGGCGGGCCCAGTTCGAGGTCTCGTAGCGACCGTAACCGGCGGCACCGAGACGCCGATCGGCCAGCTGGTATGCCCGGGCCTGGACGTCGGGGTCCGGGGCAGGCGCCCCGTTGCCCACTGCTCTCCCCAGCGGCGTGCCCCGTTCCACGGTGAGGGCGTAGCAGGAGACATGATCGGGCTCGAGTGCCACCGTCCGCTCCACCGTGTGCTGCCACGAGTCGAGCGACTCGCCGGGGGTCCCGAAGATCAGGTCGAGGCTCACCGATGTGAACCCGCTTCGGCGAGCATGGAGGACCGCATGCTCGATCTGTGCGGCATCGTGGCGTCTCCCCAGCCGGCTCAGTACCGGCGCCGAGAACGACTGAGCGCCGAAAGAGACCCGGTTGAACCCTATGGCACGGAGGGTGCGGGCGAAGTTGGGCCCGAAGTCCTCCGGGTTCGCCTCCAGGCTTACTTCGGCGTCGCCGGCGATTCCATGACGTCTCTCCACGGCGTCGAGGACCATGGCCAGCAGGCCGGGGTCGAGCCGGCTGGGGGTGCCGCCTCCCACGTAGAGGGCCTGCACCGGTCGCCACGGCTCGGAGCCCATGATCTCGGCGCACAACGCCGCCACGTAGCGCTCGGTGAGGTCGTCCCTTCCCGCCACCACGGCGAAATCGCAGTAGGGGCAGACCGCCGAGCAGAAGGGGATGTGGACGTAGGCCGCGGCGTGATTGGCGAAGGCGTCGGCTGTTTCCGGGGTCATGACTCCTCATCGACCTGGAGAGCGGCGACGAATGCCTCCTGCGGCACCTCGACCGATCCCACCATCTTCATCCGCTTCTTCCCCTCCTTCTGCCGCTGCAGCAGCTTCTTCTTGCGGGTGATGTCGCCGCCGTAGCACTTGGCCGTGACGTCCTTGCGCTTCGCCCGGACGGTCTCCCGGGCGATGATCCGGCCTCCGATCGCGGCCTGGATGGGCACGTCGAAGAGCTGGCGAGGGATGAGCTCGCGGAGTCTCCCGGTCATCTTCCTTCCGTAGGCGTCGGCGGCGTCGCGGTGGACGATGGCGGAAAAGGCGTCCACGGGCTGTCCGTTGAGCAGGATGTCCACCTTGACCAGGTCGGACTCCCGATAGCCGATCGGCTCGTAGTCGAGAGAGGCATAGCCCCTGGTCTTCGACTTGAGGAGGTCGAAGAAGTCGAAGACGATCTCGCCGAGGGGGATCTCGAAGTCGAGCTCGACCCGCTCGGGAGTCATGTAGCTGATGTCCCCGACGATGCCTCGCCTCCCGGTGGCCAACGCCATGATCGGCCCCACGAACTCCGAGGGGGTGAGGATCATCGCCTTCACGTAGGGCTCGGAGACGCCACGCCGGTCGTTGGGCTCGGGGAGGTCCTGGGGCGACCTGATCTCCGTCTCCTCTCCGTCCGGCATGATCACCCGGTAGGCCACGGAAGGCGCCGTGGCCACGAGGTCGAGGTCGTACTCCCGCTCCAGACGCTCCCTGACTATCTCCATGTGGAGGAGGCCGAGGAAGCCACACCTGAAGCCGAATCCGAGGGCCTTCGAAGTCTCCGGCTGCCACACCAGCGAGGCGTCGTTGAGCCGCAGCTTCTCCAGGGCGTCGCGCAGCTTCTCGAAGTCGTCGCCGTCGGTAGGGAACAGCCCCGAGAACACCATGGGCTTGGGCTCCTCGTAACCGGGCAGCGCGGTGGCCGCCGGTCGCTGCGCGTGGGTGATGGTGTCCCCAACCCGGATCCGGTCGATCTCCTTGACTCCGGTGATGAGGAAGCCGACCTCGCCGGGCCCGAGCCGGGCCACCGGCACGGCCTTGGGCGTGAGCCAGCCGATCTCGTCGGCCTCGTGCACCTCCCCCGTCGCCATGAAGCGCAGGCTGTCACCCGACCCCAACGAGCCGTCGACCACTCGCAGGTAGCAGACGACGCCCCGGTAGGCGTCGAAGTAGGAGTCGAACACCAGGGCCCGCAGCGGCGCGTCGGGGTCCCCGGAGGGAGCCGGCACCTCCTTGACCAGGGTCTCCAGAAGATCGTCGACCCCCTGGCCCGTCTTCGCGGAGAGACGAAGCACGTCGTCGGGCGAGCCGCCGAGGATCCCGGCCAGCTCGGCGGCGGCGGCTTCGGGGTCGGCTGCGGCGAGGTCGATCTTGTTCACCGCAGGGATCACCTCCAGGCCGGCATCGATGGCCAGATAGGCGTTGGCCAGGGTCTGCGCCTGCACGCCCTGGGCCGCGTCCACCAGGAGCAGGGCGCCCTCGCAGGCGGCGAGGGACCGGCTCACCTCGTAGGAGAAGTCGACGTGTCCGGGCGTATCGATCAAATTGAGCACCAGCTCCTCACCGGCCGGCGAGGTGTAGGCGAGCCGGACGCTCTGGGCTTTGATGGTTATCCCCCGCTCCCGTTCCAGGTCCATGGTGTCGAGGACCTGCTCCCGCATCTCACGCTGGCTCACCGCCCCGGTGCGCTCGAGGAGACGGTCGGCCAGGGTCGACTTGCCGTGGTCGATGTGGGCGATGATGGAGAAGTTGCGTATGCGCGCTTGATCAGTCATGAGACGGGAGATGGGGCCATTGTACCTTCGCTGGGGCCACTGCTAGCCTTGCCCCTCGGCGCCCGACACCGGCTCGGGCACCGAGCACCCAACCACCGATTGAGTTTTTCACGACCGAGCACTTCATGGCGAACATCAAGTCACAGATAAAGCGGAACCGTCAGAACGAGACGAAACGGCAGCGCAACAAGGCGATCATGAGCGAGCTGAGGACCAGCATCAAGAAGGTGGAGCAGGCCGCCGCCGCCGGCAAGCCCACCGACGAGCTGTATCGAGCCGCCCAGACGAAGATCGACCAGGCCTGCGCCAAGGGCGTCCTTCATCCCAACGCTGCATCCCGGCGCAAGTCACGTCTCGCCTCGGCCATCTCCGGCTAGTCCCTTGCCATAGCAACGGGTTTGCGCTCGGCGCACCCCTGTGCACCCACCACGGGCCGTCGCTCAGCTGTACCAGCGGCACAGGGCGACGGTGAGCCGCTCCAGGGTGACCCGGTGCATGTCCTCGGGCTGGCTCTTCACCACACGGTCCGCCCTGACCAGCGCCTCCTGAGCGCTCCGTAGCGACGACTCCCGGACCCGCCCCCGCTGCGACCAGGTGCGCTCGAGTGACCAGGGCGGCCCGCCGCCCACCCACTCCACGAAGGTCTCCTTGTCCGGGGCGGCCGCCGCCAATCCTCTCTTCTTCAGGTCGCTCTCCAGGACCGCCAGATAGACCAACGGGTGCTCGTGGACCAAGAAGTCGGCGAGACGGCGGAGCGCGGTGCCCACGTCGCCTTTGTCTATGGCATCGGTGATCAGCCAGGTGGGCTCGTCGGGACGGTTCTTGAACCGGTCGTGGATGGTGTCGGCGGTGATCCGGGACCCCACCTCGGCTAGCTGGTCGAGCGCCCTCGCCATCCCGGCGGTGTCGGTCCCGTAATGATCGAGCAGGGCCCGGGCGGCGTCCGTGGCGAAGTCGAGATCCCGAAGCTTCACCTGCTCATCGAGCCACCTGGCCGCCTCTCGCTGCTTCATCCTGGTGACGGTGACGATCTCCCCTCTGCCCGAAACGAGGGCCCGCAACGCCTTGGGCACGGTTCCCGCCCACAGGAACACCGCCTCTACCTGCGTCAGATCCGCGGTCTCCATCAGCTCGACCAGCGCGCCCAGCTCGGCCTTTCGCAGGTTCTGGGCGTCCACCAGCTCGAGACCCTGGGGCTCGCCGAACAGCGACCCGGACTGGAGCACCGGTATGGCCGGATCGAGCTCGGCGCGGAGGGCGCCGTCGCCTTCCTCCCCGGCTCCCCGCCCCGGGACGTCGATGCGGATCACCTCTGCGGGCGCCACCCCTCTCCTGGTGAAGTGGGCCGTCGCGGTGTCCAGCATCTTCTCCCGCTCCCCGGGTCCGGGGTCGTTCGGGCCCGCCACGATCAAAAGGGCCATGGCGCCAACGTAGTCACCGGCTCCGACCGAAAAGCTCGACGAGGTCGCATGCCATCGCCACATCGTGCGCCCTGATGATGTCCGCCTCCTGTTCCAGGGCCAGGGCGATGAAGGCGGCGACGCGATGGGCGTCCCGCTTCCGTGGTATCGGGATCAGCAGCGGGTGCCCCAGATCGTGGAGTCGCCGCGCCCCGGAGATCACCTGGAGCTGCATCCGGGTGTACGCCTCGTAATCACCCCGGTAGTTGAGGGCGATCCCGGGGTCG
>JAHWLC010000077.1 GCA_019347585.1 Actinomycetota bacterium
GCCTTCTCGGCGACTTCCACCATCCGCCCCAGGGCGACGAGGAGGACGTCGGCGCCCTCCGAGATCAGCTCGGCCTCACCGACGGGCAACGGGCCCACCGGGAGGGAGGGGACCGAGGTGGCTCCGCCCTTGGGATAGCGAAGGGCGATCGGGCCCTCGTGCTCCACCGCCGTCTCGATCATGGCGCAGAGCTCGGTGGCGTCCGAGGGGGCGCCGATCACCAGGTTCGGGATCATCCGCAGGTAGGGGATGTCGAGGACGCCATGGTGGGAAGGCCCGTCCGGACCGGTGATCCCGGCCCGGTCGACGAGGAAGACCACCGGAAGGTCATGGAGCGCGACGTCGGAGACCAGCTGATCGAAAGCTCGCTGCAGGAACGCGGAGTAGATGGCAACCACGGGCCGCTTCCCGGCCATGGCCATGCCGGCGGCGAGGGTCACCGCGTGCTGCTCGGCAATGCCGGTGTCGTAGACCCGGTCGGGGAAGCGGGCCGCCATCTCCTTGAGACCCGCCGATGAGACCATGGCCGCGGCCACCCCCACCATGTCGGGGCGCCGCGCCGCCGCTTCCGCCAGCGCCCTCCCCGCCACATCCGTCAGCTTGAGCTCGCTCTTCAGGGACTTGCCGGTGGCGAGGTCGAACGAGGCGACACCATGCAGCTTCTCCTCCTCGTCCTCGATGGCGGGCTGATAGCCGCTCCCCTTCTCGGTGACGACGTGGACCACCACCGGCTCCTCGAGGCTCTTGGCCTGCTCCAGGGTCGCTTCGAGCAGGGGGATGTCGTGGCCGTCGATCTGGCCCGAGTACTTGAGGCCGATGGCGTCGAAGACGGTGGACGGCTCGAGGATCTGCTTGACCGCGTCCTTCACCCGCGAGGCCAGCTCGTCGGCGGTCTCTCCGACCAGGGGAATCCCCCGCAGCATCCGCCCGATGGCCCGCTTCGCCCGCTCGTACCGGGGGTCGATCCGGTAGTGCGCCAGGTTGGCCAGGGCGGCCAGCCCGCCCACCGTGGGGGCATAGGAGCGCCCGTTGTCGTTGAGCACGATGATGAGGCGCTTCGGCCTTGCCACCGCGATGTGATTGAGGGCCTCGTAGGCCATGCCGCCGGTGAGCGCCCCGTCGCCCACTATGGCCACGGTCCATCCGTCGTACCCGGAGAGAGCATGGCCCAGGGCATAGCTGAGGGAGGTGGAGGCGTGGCTGTTCTCCACATGGTCGTGGACCGACTCCTCCCGGCTCGGGTAGCCGGAGAGACCCCCGGTGTGACGGAGGCGGTCGAACCGGGTCGCCCTGCCGGTGAGGATCTTGTGAACGTAGGCCTGATGACCGACGTCCCAGATGAGGCGGTCCCGCGGCGAGTCGAAGACGCGATGGAGGGCGACGGTGAGCTCGACCACGCCGAGGTTCGGGGAGAGGTGACCGCCGGTCTTGGACACCTTCTCCAGGATGAAGGCGCGGATCTCATCGCAGAGGGCGGAGAGCTCCTCGTAGCCGAGGGAGCGAAGATCGGAAGGTTCTGAGATCGATTCCAGCATGGTCTTTTTGGCGAACCCAGGGTTCTAGACCCCGGTTACCGACGTGTGGAACCCTGGGTTCGCTATCAGGTTCCGGCCTAGAGGCTAACTGGGACTGGAACCTTCTCCGGAGTCGGCGAGCGGGAGGCGGACGGTGAACCTGGAGCCGACCCCCAGTTCGCTCTCCACCGCCACCGACCCGCCATGGCTCTCGGCGACGTGCTTGACGATGGCGAGGCCGAGACCGGTACCGCCCGTGGCGCGGGCCCGGGCGGAATCGACCCGGTAGAAACGCTCGAAGACCCGGTCGAGATCCCGACTGGGGATCCCCTCCCCGGTGTCCTCGACGGTCAGCACCGCCTCCCCGTCACCTGCTCGTGCGGTGACTGTGATCCTCCCGGCCTCATCCGTGTAACGGGCCGCGTTCTCGAGCAGATTGCGCACCGCGGTGGCGAGATCCCGATGATTGGCCGCCACCGTCAAAGGCGGAGCGTCGACATCGACGCTGATTCGCTTGTCTGCCACCACCTGCGCTATCCGCTGCACCTCGTCGTTGATCACCTGATCGAGACGCACCCGCGCCATCTCCGGATTCTCCCGCTCCAGCCGGGAGAGGTCGAGGAGGTCGCCGACCATGCGGTCGAGCTGGCGGGCCGAGTCCTCGATCTGGCGGGCGAACGACTCCATCGACGAGTCCCCGCGACCGATGGCGATCTGGAGGGCTTCAGCCGAGGCGATGATGGTGGAGACGGGTGTCTTCAGCTCATGGGATGCGTTGGCCACGAAGTCCCTGCGTATCGCATCCACGCGCTCTCTTTCGGTGATATCCACCACCACCAGGAGCACCCGCTCGTCTTCGCTGAAGGGGGTGGCCACAGCGCGCAGGCGGCGTAACGGATTGCCATGGTCGACGACTCGCACGATCGGCTCCCGGGTCTCCCGCGCCCCCCGCACCGCTCCCTGGAATTGAAACGGGGAGAGCCCCTGGAGCTGGTCGGGTACCGCACCCAGCAGGCCGTAGGCCGAGGGGTTGGCATAGATCACCTGGTCATCCCGGTCGACGAGGATGGTGCCCTGGGGCAGCGCTCCCAACACCACCTCGAGAGTCTCCGACGCCTCCTCGGACTCGGCGAGCCTGCGGCTCAGATCCCGGGCCAGATCGGAGATGGCCAGGCCCAACTGGTCGAGCTCCCGCACCGAAGAACGCCGCGGGCTCACCTCGGGCGAGCCCCCGGCCGCCATGACCGACTGGTTGGTGAGCTCCTCGATGGGCCCTGCCAATCGCCGGGCTAGAAAAGCGACTACGGCCATTCCCAGCAGCCCGACCAGGGCGGCGACTACCAGCACGGAGATCCGGACCTCCCCGAGCTCCGCCTCGACGGTGCGCGTCGGCTGGGACACCCGGGTGATCACGCCCTCCTCGGGGGGGAGAGCCAAATAGATCTGCTCGAAGCCGGTCGAGACGCTGACCCGGCGGCTCACTCCGGTCTCTCCCTGGAGCGCTTCCAACACCTCGGGCCGGGTGGCGTGGCTCTCCATGACCGCCGGGTCACTGTGGGAGTCGGCGAGGACCACGCCGCCGGTTTCGATCAGAGTGATCCGGAGTCCCGTGGACTGGAAGACCCAGGTCGCCCAAGCCTGGAGGTCGGATCCCTCGGCAGGCAGGTTGTCCGAAGCGAGACGAGCCGTGGCCTCCAGACGCTGCTCCATCTCATCGGCCAGAGCTCGACGCATCGCCCGGTCCACGAATAGTCCCATGAGGCCGATGAGAACCAGGTAGCCCAGGGCGTAATAGGTGAGGAATCGGGTGGCGAGTGGTCTGCCGCCGTCCGATTGGTCACTCATCCACGAACTTATAGCCCAATCCTCTCATGGTCACTATGTGCCTCGGGTTGGAGGAGTCCGCCTCGAGCTTCTGCCGCAACCGCTTGATGTGCACATCGAGGGTCTTGGTGTCCCCGAAGTAGGAGGGCCCCCAGACCTCGTCGATGAGCACGTGGCGGGCAGAGAGCCGGTTCTTGCGTCTCATCAGCGATTCGAGGAGGTCGAACTCCTTGGGCCGCAGCTCGATCTCCTCACCCTCGAGCCGGACCACATGGGCGTCCATGTCCATCTCGATCGGGCCGCCCCGCAGCACCTCGTTGGCCCCGCCCACTGTCCCCGTCCTGCCGACCCGGCGGAGATGCGCCCTCACCCTGGCGACGAGCTCCCGCATGGAGAAAGGCTTGGTCATGTAGTCGTCGGCGCCGAGCTCCAGCCCGGACACCTTGTCGGCCTCGGAGTCCTTGGCCGTGAGCATGATGATGGGAACATCCGAGGAAGACCTGATCTGTCGGCATACGTCGAGACCGGACATCCCGGGGAGCATCAAGTCGAGGAGGACGAGATCGGGGCGTGAGGCGCCTGCCGCCTCCAAGCCGCCCAGCCCGGTGTGGGCGATGACGACCTCGAAGCCCTCTGACTCGAGGGCGTAGCGGACGGAGTCGGCCAGACCCTCCTCGTCCTCGACGACGAGGACCCGGCCCGGTCTGCGGTCAACGGATGTCTGCATCGTTGGAGCCGGCCACGAGGTGATCGAAGCCGCTCCTCACGCCCGTGATGAGATAGGCGGTTTGCTCGGCAAAGTCGACCGCCTGGTCTCCCACCCGCTCCAGCGCCCGGGACACCAGGATCATCTTCGCTGCCCACTCCAGGAGCTCGGGGTGATTGGCGACCGCCACCATCTCCTTGTACATGTTGGCGTTGAGCCGGTCGACCGGCTCGTCCATGGCGGGGAGGAGTCGGGTCTCGTCGAGGTCCTGGCGCACCCATGACTCGATGGAGGTACGGATCATCGGCCTCACCAGGTCGCCCATCTCCCGCACCTGGTCGCAGATCCGGTCGACCCGGGGAAGCCCTTCGTTGAACTGGGCGATCTTGGCGATGTTGACGCACTGGTCCCCCATGCGCTCGAAGGTGGTGCTGAGCTGGATGAGCACCGCCATCTTGCGAAGGTCGGAGCCCATCGGTTGGAACCGGGCCATGAGGCTGGTCCAGCGCTCGTGGACTTCGAGATAGGTGGCGTCGATCTCGTCATCCAGATCGACGACCGTCCTGGCCAGATCGACGTTGCTCTCGATCACGGCTTCCACCGCCATCTCGACCATCTGCTCGGCGCGGTCGACCATGCCGAGGACCTTGTTCTCCAGGACTTCGAGCTCCTGGTGGAAATGGGCCATGGAGTCGCGGTGGATGGTCATCCGAATCTCCCCGTGATGTAATCCTCGGTGTCTTTCTCTTTCGGGGAAGTGAACAGCTGCTCGGTGGGGCTGAATTCGACCAGGTAGCCGGTTCGATGGCCTTTCGAGTCGAGCCGGATGTTGAAAAACGCCGTCTTGTCGCTGACCCTCGCCGCCTGCTGCATGTTGTGGGTGACGATGATGATCGTGTAGCTCTTCTTCAGCTCGAGCATGAGCTCCTCGATGCGCAGGGTCGCGATCGGGTCGAGAGCCGAGCAGGGCTCATCCATGAGAAGCACCTCGGGGTTGGGGGCCACTGCCCTGGCGATGCAGAGACGCTGTTGCTGCCCGCCGGAGAGGGAGTAGCCGGAGTCGCCCAGCTTGCCCTTGACCTCATCCCACAAGGCGGCGCGGGTGAGCGCCTCCTGCACCAGGTCATCCATCTCCGACTTGCTCCCCCTGAAGCCGTTGATCTTGGCTCCCCAGGCGACGTTGTCGTATATCGACTTGGAGAAGGGGTTCGGCTTCTGGAAGACCATCCCGATGCGCCGGCGCACCTCGACGGGGTCGACGTCCGGCGCGTACAGGTCGACGCCGTGATAGCTCGCGCGGCCGGTGACGTGGGCGCCTTCGATCAGGTCGTTCATCCGGTTGAGCGCGCGCAGCAACGTGCTCTTGCCCGTTCCCGACGGCCCGATGATCGACGTGATCCGCTTCTCGCCGATGCGCAGGTTGACGTCCTTGACGGCGCGGAACGAGCCGTACCCGGCCGCGAAGCCGGACAGCTCGAAGACGTCCTCGACCGCGTCGGCGGGCACGTCGGCGGTGGGTGGGCTGGCCGTCTGCGGGCGGATGGTGATCGGTACCTCCTCGGTCGCCGGGATGGTCATGTTAGCTACCACCTTCGTTCGAACCTGTTGCGCAGCGTTATCGCGACGACGTTCAGCAGCAGGATGATCGCGAGCAGCACGATGATCGCCGCTGCCGACAGCGCGCGGAACTCGTCCTCGGGATTGCGTGCCCAGTTGAAGATGATCAGCGGCAGCGCGGTGTACGGGCCCTGCAGCTGCTCGACCGGG
>JAHWLC010000078.1 GCA_019347585.1 Actinomycetota bacterium
AGCGGTGAGCTCGCCGTCGAGATAGGCGCTGATCGACTCGAAGAGGTGTCTCATGTCAGCAAAACTCGCAGGAGCTTGCGCCCGCGATGGATGCGGCTGCGGACCGTGCCGATGGGTACCGCCACTGCGTGGGCGATCTCCTCGTAGCTGAGCCCGACCACATCGCAGAGCACGACCGCCTCGCGAAACTCCACGGGCAGCTCGAGAAGGGCTTTCTGGATGTCGTCGCCGAGCGAGATCCGGTCGTAGGCGAGATCGGCCCCCTCCGAGCTGGCGGCATCCCAGCGGTCGAGCTCGTCGGGGAGCGGGTTGGTGGGCCGGCGCTGGCGGCGCCGCACCTCGTCGAGGAAGGCGTTGCGGGTGATCCGCCACAGCCACCCCTCGAAGCTCCCGGGCTGATAGCCGGCGAGACCCTTCTCCACCCTGAGGAGGACCTCCTGGACCAGGTCGTGGGCATCGGCCGGATTACCGGTGAGCCGGTAGGCGAAGTTGTAGATCTTCCGGCCGTGTACACGGGCCACCTCTTCCCATGTCAGTGGTGCGGACTCCATGAGGGAGACCTACTCGGGAAACGCCGCCGGCGGTGAGATGGTTCCTGCTAGCGGTCTGTCGCTCAAAGGCGTGGGCGACGGGCCACTACTCGGGGACTTCCGTCGAGTCCGATTGGTGCATTTCCTGCTCGTCCTGGGAGCCGGCCTCGACACCTTTGCGGAACTCCTTGGCGGATGCTCCCAACGACCGAGCCAGCTCGGGCAGCTTCCTCGCGCCGAAGATGAGCAGCACTATGAGCAGGACTATCAGCCACTCTTGACCTCTGATCACGGAATCCTCCTTCCCGGGCATCTTAACCCGGGCGGTCGCTGAGCCCGAGAGTGTCTCAGCCCAGGGCCATCGAGTCGATGAACCCCTGGACTCGTTCCCTCGTGATGAAACGCACCTTGGGCTGGCGGCTCTCGATCTCGTGCACCATGAATGGGGCGTACTTGCCGCTGATCAGCATGCCCCGCTCGGCGCCCGAGGAGCCGTAATCGGCCAGGAAACGACGGATCGCCGACTCGGAGAGCTCGGGGTGCTCCCCCGACTGGTGCGGGTCGGTGCGGATGAAGGTGGTCGCGCCGCCTTTGGCGGCGAGATAGCTGTTGGGCTCGCCCAGGTCGCTGACGGCGTAGCCGAACATCCGCAGCACGCTGAGCACGAACTCGGTGGCCTCCAGCTCTTCGGGGTCGACGCCCGTGGCCCGGAGGCCGCGTCCCAGACCGGCGGGGATCTTGAGCTCGGCCCCGATCGGGCCCAGCTCGTCGGCGGGAACGTCGACTTTGGTCTCGTAGGCCACTGAATGGTCCACACCCTCGAAGTGTTGGGCGAAAGGATCACGGGCGATCTGGGCGAAGTCGAGCCCGGGCCCGGGCGGGGGAAGCTCCCCGGGTGAGGGCAGCTTGGACCGCCCGATCATCTGCGGCTCACCCCGGCCGGCGTAGACCACGATGTGGGTGACGTCGTCGATGGGCAGGGCGTGACGCTTCTCCCGGAGCACCTCGACCGCCTCGTCCATCAGCAGGTCGGTGAGGACTTCGTCCCCGCCTTCGGGCAGGGGGACGTCAAAGGTGACCTCGGCCTCCGTGCCCTTGACGTGGAAGCCGGCCACCCGGGCACGCCGGCCGATCTCGGCGGCGAACGGGTCGAGGCCGGCGGTGGCGGCGGCACCTGCCCTCCCGGTCGCCTGCGGCTCCCGGGCCCGCTGGCGGGATCGGCTCCACAGATAGACAACCAGACCCAGGGCGCCGATGGCGATGAGAATGGCGCCCACTTCAGCCATTGACGAATCTCCTCACCCGATCGAGTCTATCCCAGGTCCTCATGCCCACCCGCAGTCCCGTCGGCGGCTGCCGGGTCGGGCCCGGCGATCTCGGGAAGATCGATCTCGGCCGTCGGCTCCTCGGCGCCTGCGTTGAGCCTGGCGATCACCCTCTGATGCGAGCCGGGTGTGCCGAAGGCGGTGACCACGTCGCCGGCGAGCACCACGGTGTCACCGGCGGGGACGAGGACCTCCCGATGGCGTCGTATCGCGACCAGGGTCGTCCCCTCCGGCCAGGAAACATCTCTGATCCGGCGACCATCGGCGATCGATCCGGGCGGGATGCGGAATTGGTGATATCCCGCGCCGGGGTCGGTGCGCTGCGCGAGGCGAAGCCGGTTGAGCTCGGTGTCGGTGCTCGACCCCAACGCCTCGTGATATGCCCTCACGGCCTCTTCACGCCGGAACATCCCCACGAGCACCCTGGGGTCCTCCTCGGTGACCACGGGAAGTCTTCCCACCCCGAGGGCGGCCATCCGCTCCAACGCCTCGGACACCGGGGTGGCCGGGGTCACCGTGACCGGCCGGTGGGTCATCACCTCCCCCACATTGGCGTCCTCGAGCCTCTCCAGGGTCCGCCCCAGGTCCGAGATGGTGATCAGGCCCACCAGGGCGCCGTCGTCGACCACCGGGACCCCATGGGATCGGTGGGCGTGCAAGAGAGCCTCGACGTCGGCCAGGCTCTGGTCGGGGGTGGCGACGAACGACGCCGGGGCCAACACCTCCCCCACCGTGATGGTGTCGAGGAGATCGACGTCACCGGTTCGCCGCAGGACGATCCCCCGGCGCCGCAGGGCGAGGGTGTACACCGAGTCGGGGAGAATCCGCTCGGCGAGGAAGGTGCCCAGGGTGGCGGCGAGCATCAAAGGGAGGATCAGCTGGTAGTCGCGGGCCCCGGTGATCTCGAAGACGATGAGGATCGAGGTGAGGGGGGCCCTCGCCACCACCGCGAACATCGCCGCCATTCCCACCACCGCAAAGGCCCCGGGCACCAGCTCGCTCGGTCCTGCCCAGACCGGCTGCACCAGCCTGGTGAACCCGGTGCCCACCACGGCGCCCATGAAGAGCGAGGGCATGAAAGCCCCTCCCGAGCCCCCCGAGGAGATGGTGATGCTGGTCGCCACGGCCTTGCCCACCGCGAGCAGCCCGAGGACCCACCAGACCTCGCCACCGCTCCCGGTGATCGCGGTGATCTGCTCCTGGAGGAGCAGATCGTTGGTCACCTGCTGGCCGGTGCCGAACAGGCCGGGCTCGACATAGATGAGGGCTGCGACGGCGAGTCCGGCCACTAGAGGCCTAGTCCAGCCGGGGAATCGAGCGCCGGTGGCCTCCGCCCAGCCGAGGAGACGGATGAACAGGTAGCCGAAGGCCACCACCACCAGGGCCAGCAGCCCGTAGAGGAACAACTCGTAGAAGCTGCCCAGGCTGTAGAAGCCGGCCTCGATGGCGAGCTCGGGACCAACCAGCGTCTGTGAGGTGACCGCGGCGGTGACCGAGGCGACGACGATGGCCGAGATGTGACGGGGGGCGAACGAGACCAGGATCACCTCGAGTGCAAACAGCATCCCGGCAATCGGAGCGTTGAAGGAGGCCCCGATGCCGGCGCCGGCGCCTGCGGCCACCAGGGACCGGATCTGATCCTCGCCGAGACCGAACCGGGTGGAGACGAACGAGCCGATCGCCCCTCCGATCTGGACGATGGGGCCCTCACGACCCGCCGAGCCGCCCGACCCCACCGTCAGCGCCGTTGCCAGGGTCTTCAGGGGGATCACTCGGGCTCGCATCCGACCACCGTGTACCGCGAGGGCGGCAGCCGCCTCGGGCACTCCATCGCCTGCCACCTCGGGAGCGGCGATCCTCGCCACCAGCCACGCCGCAAAGATCCCTGCGGGCACAGCTACGAAGACCCAAAGTGTCCGCCCCTCGGAGAGGAGGGGTTCGATGAGGAAGCGGACCCCCTCCAGGGACCAGACCAGGGCGGCGGTGCCCAACCCCACCCCCACGCCGACCAGGGCGGCGAGGGCGAGAAAACCGCCCATCCTTTGCTCGGCGAGGACGCCAACCGCGGGCAGGCGTCGCAGGCTCTCCAGCGGCGTGGTCACGAACCGGGGAGAGTAGGAAGGTCCGGGACGATTCCCAATCGCCCCATGCGGGCGACGAGAATCCCCGGCGATGGCGTTCCGGACTCACGTGGGCAGACCCATGGACCTGAGGCTGGGGTCGAATCGCCTCATCATCGGCTTCACCGTGGTCGCCGCGATCGCAGCACTGGCGGTGATGGTCACCGGCGGGATCACCGATGTCTGGGTGGCGCCGGTGCACACCTTCCTCATCTGGGCGCTGGTACGGGAGGTCGACCCCGACCACGATTGGGCCGCGCTGGGGGCGGCCTTCTTCGCAGCACTGTGGGTGATCGTCGGCCAGGAGGTGCCCAGCGCCATGGCCGTGCTCGCCCTGGTGGCGGCGGCCCGGCTGGTCCTCAATTCGACAGGGCGCCGCCCTCTCACCAGCGATCTGATCGGTCTGGCGATGCTGGGGTCGGCCGCGGCCTACAGCGCGGAAGGCTGGGTGGCGGGCTTCGGGCTGGCTCTGGCCATCTACATCGACGACCGGCTCGCCGCGGTGCCGCGGGTGAGGAGCGTCATCGCCGCCTCCGTAACCGCATTGGGAGCATCGGCGGTCGCCACCCTGACCAACGCCATCCCCAAGCCATTCCCCGAGATACGTCCCCTACTCGCTCTCGTGCTCGGCGGGCTGGCTCTGCTGGCGATCATCCGGGAGCCTCCCGAGCCGCTTAGTGCGACCGACTCGCGACGGCGCACCCTGGACCTGGGATCGGAGGAGATCGTTGCCGAGATCAGCGTTCGTCTCGAGAAGGGGAGGCTTCACGCCTCCCGCACGCTGGTGGGAGTCATCCTGTTCCTCGCCGCCCTCCTCGCCGGCGAGGAGGCGATTGGCCTGGTCCCGGCCGCGGTCGGCTATGCCCTGGCGCTGGGAGCCGGAGAGCGTGATCGACTGGCACGACGAGCGGGCTAGCTTTGCCGCCATGTGCCGATCGATCAAGGTTCTGAGGGAAGGCGCGGTGGCCGCACCACCCGATGAGATCGAGGCCGCCGCCCGGCAGTTCGTCCGCAAGATCTCGGGGTTCGGCAAGCCGGCCCCGCACAACGAAGAGGTCTTCGAGCGGGCGGTCGCCGAGGTCAGCGCCGCCTCCATGGAGTTATTGGAGGGACTGGAGATCCGGGGAGCCCGAA
Source organism: Actinomycetota bacterium (assembly GCA_019347585.1). GTDB lineage: Bacteria > Actinomycetota > Acidimicrobiia > Spongiisociales > ZC4RG35 > JAHWLC01. Next base: position 5,110 of record JAHWLC010000078.1, read on the forward strand.
GGGCCTAATCGAGGAGGATCCCCCGGCCGTCCCGTTCGGCGTTGGCCAGCGCCCGGCTCGCCGCCGCCACGTCCTGGGCAGCGATGCCCACGCTCTTGAACACGGTCACGTCCTCACCTACCTGGGGCGCGGTTCCTTCGAGAAGGGCGCGGAGCGTGGTGTTGGGCTCCCGATCGGCCTGGATCAGATCGCCCGCTTCGGCGGCCGCAGCCTCCAGATCATCGACCACGACGTAAGCGCGGTGGAGCAAGCCGGCTGGCAGTTCGGCCATCTCCGGGGTGAAGGCCCCCACCGCATTGACGTGGGTGCCCGGCCGCACCGAATCGGCGGAGAACAGCGGAGTACGCGCCGGGGTGGCACAGGAGACGATCGAGGCGGCGGCTACCGCCTCGTCGGCGTCGGCCACGGCCTCGCCCCCCACCCGTGACGCCAGGTCGGTGGCGCGGGCCAGGTCGCGGGACCAGACGAGAACTCGCTCCACGGTCCGCACCGCTTTGATCGCGGCCACCTGATCGAATGCCATCGCTCCCGCTCCGAGCATCGCCAGCACGGCCGGTCCGACGGCGGCGACCAGCCTGGTAGCGAGACCGCAGACCGCGCCAGTGCGGATGGCGGTGATGGTGGGACCGTCGACGATCCCGATCGGGGACCCTTCGCCGTCGAATACCGCCACCAGCC